>JBGSTR010000578.1:0-10705 GCA_041736365.1 Chromatiaceae bacterium
CCGCTACGTCAGGCTCTATAATCAGCACATCCCACAACGCGCCCTTGCACACTCGGCCCCCATCGATTGCCTCAAGAACTGGTACCGCGAGCGCCCCGACCTGTTTCATAAACGACCTTATAATCAGGCGGGACTTGACACCTAAGCCGTCCAGCCAGCGCCGCGTGCGGCGAGGCAGCGGGCTGACGAGTCGGCGGAAGGCGAAGATTGACAGTTTTTCGTCCCTCAAGACAAGAGGCGCCGGCCAGGTTGGCCGGCGCCTCCAATGATGGCTCCCCGTTGTCGGTTAGGACGACGGCAACGGGAAGCGTTGGTTGCTAAACCGGCCCTCCCTCCGCAAGGGCCGGGTCCCGGCCGAGACCGCCTACTCGCTATTGCTCGCTGACTCGAGAAGCGAGTCGCCGCTCAGCCGCGGATCGTCATCTTCCCAGATCAACTCGTCCCTCGCGTATCCCAGAACCGCGTAATTCGGGACGGGTCGCGTCACCGGCTCGAGCACCGGCATCCATGCCCCGCCGTACCAGGTGAGGTCGCCTTTCTCCAACGACGTTCCAACCAGCTGTCCCCTATTGTCCGCGCGTCGGAAACCGAGATAGCCGCTCAGTGGACTGCCGTCCACGGTGGGATCGGAGCTCGGGTTGAACCAATTCAGCACCATCCGCCGCGAGCTCTTGCGCACCAGATTGCTATTGGCCGGCTCGTCGCTAATATCGATATCTGCTGTGCCCGCGACGACGTCCTCGTTGTTCGTCGCCACGCCGAGGGCGACGAGGTTTCGGACATTGTAGTAGACCCACTGCCATACCGGCATTTCGGCCTTGGTCATGGGCTGCGGGAAGGGCATATCGACCAGCTTCTTCTCCGTCATCGGCACGCTGGACGAGAGAACCCCGCCGGAGCCATGGCAATCCGCGCAACCGAGGCGACCCGGCGCACCCAAAGCATTCTCGCTCGGTTCCGGCGTGATGCCGTGGCCACCCAGGGTCACGCCATTGGAGAACGAGGGGTAGCTTCCAACCAGCCGGTCGATGACCTGCGGAATCTGCGCCTCGGGCACCCCCTGCTCGACGAGCTGTTGTTGGAGGCCCATGGTAAGGAACAGCTTCATGAAACTGCCGTCCGGAAGCTTCATGGTCGCTACGTTCGAGACGTTCCACATGCGCGGATACCAGTTGTAGTCCGCGGGCAGAAACATTGGCGTATTGAAGCCCTTGAACTGCTCGAGCCCCTGATTGACGGCGCTCAGCATATCGAACAGCAATGGAACATCGTGATCGACAATGCCATTGGCGTCCATGTCCTCCAATTCGCCGGCCAGCCGCGAGCTCACCATGTAGTGCTCGTATTGATAGGCCGACTTGCTGAACTGCATCAGGTTCGGGAATGCCTGCATCATAGCCATGGTCTGCAGACTCGGTTGGTCCATCGCGAAAAGATCGTTGATCGTCACCTTCCGGGTTTGTTCCGGGGTCAGGCCTTCGACGATCGGATTGCCGTCTGCATCGGTGATGGTTCCGAGCAGTTTCATTGCCGTGAACACCTCGGCGTTGCCGTACAGCCCGTCGTCGCCGCAGGCGAATGGCGCGGTTCCCGGTAGCTGCAGCTTGCTGCACTTGGCGGCGTTGGCGAAGAACCGGTACATCGAAAACTTGTTGTACGGGAATCCCGCCTGGTTGGTCATTGTCTTGCCCCTGAAGAAACGAGCATCCATCACCATGCCGTTGGCCATCGGCTTGAACGGGGTGATCTTCGCGTTCGGTGCACCACGAACGGCCAGGGACTGGGCAAGGAAGGAGGTCTGACCGTTGAACCACATGAGAACCGGCGTCAGTCGATAGGCTTCGAAATCGGCCTCCACATCGCCCGGAACGTCTTCTTCCGCAACCATGTGATCAGCGGTAATGAGCTTGGTATCAAGGCCGTCGGCATTGCGGCCGAACGACAGGTGACCGCCGTGACCGTATACCGAGTAGGTGATGCCGCCACTTCTGGTGATGTGACAGGTCTCGCAGGCGATGATGTCGAGATGCCGGTCGGCGTGCACGCCCGGGCGGTCGTCGTTGCCCTTATGCGGCAGCTCGTCGCGATCATGACACTGCACGCAGGTGAGATGTAGTGGGTCGTTCGGGTCTGGGGCAACCCCCGGCGGCGGCGGCGGAACGTCGGCCGCTGCGAGGTCGCCTCCCACCAAATGTCCGCGAACGAACTTGTGAACATCGAGTAGGCCATCGCCGTCCAGATCACGATTGCTTATTGTGTTGTGGCATACGGTACAAGTGTTCTTCGCGCAACCGTCTTCGTCCTCGTCACCCCCCGTTTCTTCGAAGCAGATGGATGCGTGGACGTCGTAGCCCTCTCTAAAAAGCGTTCCACGCTTGTATCCGGTCCGCGCATGCTCGTGACAGCGCAGGCAGTTGTGCTCGTCCGTCGTGCCTACCGACAACACGGCCGCTACCGAGCGATCCTGACCGACCGTCGGCCACGGGCTGTCGCCAGCGCCGTCCCCATCGGTATCGATCATCAGCGGAAAATCGGCAATCCCGTCGCCGGTGGCGTCGATCAGGAGGTCGGGCTGACCATCGTGATCGAAGTCGGTGTTGTCGCGGAACTCATTGGCGTAGCCGTGCGGCGACGGCGATGGCTCGCCCGGTTGCGCATAGCCCGCGATCTGATGGGTCGCCATCAGAGCGGGATCGTTCCAATCGATGTCGTCGCGAACCGACTGATAGTGCTCCGCGTGGCAGATTAGACAATCCAGGCCGCCGTCGACGATATTTGCCGCGTTGGTGGCGGCGAGCTGCATCGCATCTTGCTGCGGCATGCCGTTGGACATGAACATTTGCATGAACGAGCTGGTGAATGCGCCCTCCATGGGCGCGATGAATCGCCCGACGTGGCATTTCGCGCACTCACCGAGGTTGATATCGCTGGTGTAGTTGATCAGCGCGCTGGTCCCCGGAAGCCCGCAGGCGCGGTCGAGCGCCCCATGGGCACCGCCGCCCGGAAAAAGAATGCGGGGATTCGGTCCTTGTGTAGTGAAATGAACGGAATGCTTTAGCTGCGCCACGGCATCTTTGTGGCACTCGCCGCAGATGACGGTAGACAGACTCCTCTCCGCGTCCGCCTTCGGTATCCGCTTCGTCACTCCGTCGACGGTCAGGACGTACCATCCTTTATCCGCGTTATACCGAATATGATTGTCGTGCCCGCGTAGGGCCGCCGCGGATTGACTTGCCGGGGCAAGCGCCAATGCAGCCAATAATCCCCACGCGGAAGCCCTGAACAATGACCTCCCATTAGATCTCAACATGAGATGGCTCCTCCCTGTCGCGGAAACCGGTACGGGTTGTCCAGCCCCCGCGCACGCAATTGCGAATCGATGTCCCCGAGTCCGCTTTCCTTGTCGACCGGCCAACTTCCCTCAGCCGTTACGCCGAAGCGCGCAAGGAACGCGACTCAAGTCACAGATTAGCGCGGGGGAAACAGGGTTAATTTCCCGAGATCTCGATTTAGTGACGTACGTCAGAAAACGCGGAAATACTTTTCACTCCCGCGGGAGCGCCGAATACGAGCGACTATAAACAGTTTGATATATAACGATATTCCGAGAATAGAGGACGAAAACGGGGAGGGATTTTGGCTGACATTTATCATTGAAACCACCGATAAACCGGCCAAAGGTACCGGCTGTCGGATCCCGCGTCCGGGGAGGTTCATTCAGAACGGCAATCAAATTGAGTAACGGCACCACGGAGTCCGCTTCCACGCCGCCCGGAACCCGTGTCGCCGTACTTCGTCTCCCCGCGAGCTGGTCGGCTCAAGAAACCGTCTGGTAGTAAAGGTTCTGGGGATGCCTAGCCTCGACGAAGAAGTACCAGCGTTCCGCGATCAAGCCGACGTATTGGATCGCGAAGGCAGCAGCCGGAAGCGTGGGTGACTGAATGCCGTAGGAAATCCCAATCAACAGCAGCGGAACGGGGAACACCAGGATCAGGAACAGCATGCGTATGTAACGGAGCCGCTCCGGACTCTTGCCGTGAAAGAACTCCCTGGTGTTGAAGCTGCCGCCCGTTGCGCCCTGCGCCTTCTGCACGACGTCTTGGTGTCGCACGCCGATGGCGGTCTGGAGCGTGCTCTTGTGCTTGAGTCCGGCGTTGCGGGACAGGGAAGCGAGGCGGGATGCCAGGGCAAGAACTGTAGCAATGACCGCCCAGGTGCCGTAGAAACCGACCAAATGGTTCCCGAAATAGGCCGAATACGCGGCCGCAAGCATAAATCCGGAGGCGACGCCAAAGAAGGTGAAATTGGCAACCGTCAATGGTGAGTGCCATTCTTCCAGAAACCTCACGCCCGCATAGATCATCGCGGTGCAAATAAAAAGTGCGAAGGTCGCAAGGGTCCCGATCACGCCGATGAGCAACGTCGGATCGATCGGCAATGACCCCCCGATAAGAAACAGCGGCGCGGTCCAACCGAGCCAATGGGCGAGCCCGTAGCAGCCGACCAAAACCATGACCAGCGGCAGAACGATGACCTCGCGGGAGAGCCACGAGGTACGCCAGCGCGCGGCCGAGCGCCACGCCCGCTCCGGCCGGCCAAGGTGAAAGAACGAGGCGATCAGTCCGCCCATCAGGAGCGCCAAAGCGAACAGGCTGCCGAACGCATAGAAACGGTCGTCCTGGGCCGGCAACAGACTGGCCAGGGCGTAGAGCTGCCCGGTAAACAGCGCCAGGAATAGACCCTGGCCGGCGCCGATCAGCGTCGTTAGAAAGATAACCGAGAAAGCTGGATGCATGGGTTTCTTCTATTACCAGGCCACGTCGTCCAAGGTCTCCTCGCCGGTGTAGGTGGTGAGGTCTTCCTTGCGCAACGGGTTGTCTGCGCGATTGAGCTCATCCGGATCGATATGAATGCGCGTCTTGCGGCGCGGGAGGTAGTGATTGGCGGGCATGGTTCCCCACTCGGGCATGAGCTGGTAGCCACCCTGCTCGCGGATCGCGATCGAGACCTCAGAGTTTGGATCGTGAACGTCTCCGAACAGGCGCGCGCTGGTCGGGCAGGCCAAAACGCAGGCCGGCTTGCGCTCGCGCTCCGGAAGGGTCTCATCCGTAATCCGGTCGATGCACAGGGTGCACTTCTTCATCACCCGCTGCTGCTCATCGACCTCGCGAGCACCGTAAGGACAGGCCCAGGAGCAGTATTTGCAACCGATGCACTTGTCGTAATCGACCAGCACGACCCCGTTGTCGCTCCGCTTATAGGAGGCGCCGGTGGGACAAACCGGCACGCAGGGCGGCTCCTCGCAATGCAGGCAGCTCTTGGGAAAATGCACCGTCTCGGTGCTGGGGAAGGTTCCGATCTCGAAGGTCTGGACTCGATTGAAGAAGGTCCCGGTGGGGTCGGCGTCGTAGGGGTTGCGGTCGACCAGGGGTCCGGCCCAGCCGGAGGTGTTCCATTGCTTGCAGGAGGTCACGCAGGCGTGGCAGCCAACGCAGACATTGAGATCGATGACCAAAGCCAACTGGGTCATGGGAGGAGCTTCATCTCGGTTGCGGTTGAACAAGCCCCGCGATCGGGCTCGCCGACCTGTCGTCAATCTTCAGCCTGGAAGTCATCGCCCAACAGCTCTTGCGCCAGATCGTAGGCCTCCACCTCGAGCCCGGAGAGGTCCGCGTCCCAATTGGTGCCGACCAGTACCCCGTCCTCGTTCATGCCCGCGAGCCAGGTATCGATGAAGAGATCCAGATCCAGACTCGCCGGGGCGTAGCCGGCCCAGTCGTCGGTGCAGTGGATTCGGGCATCGGCCTCGTTCGACCAAAACGGATAGACCTCCGTATCTTCGAATTCCTCGGAGTCGCATACGGCCCAACCCTGGCTGGACTGAAGGCCCCAGACGATTCCGCTCGCCTTGACCTCGCGGACGAACAGGTCGTGGTTCTCCTGCGGGTCGGATGTAAGGTCCGTCATGTTGCACCTAACTTGCGTCGTTACATGTTGTAGGTCGGGTGATCCGCCCAAAGGAAGCGGTGCGACGCCCGCTGTCCGCCGGGTTCCGTTAGTTGCGCGGAAACAAGCCGGCAACGTAGGCCTGCCATCTACCGCGCTTCTTCTCCTGGCCCGGCACCCGCGGCATCGGGGCGAATTGGGGGTCGGTAACGGCCGCCTCGTTCGGCTGCGCCCTGTAGACCCGCACCCGCACGTCGAACCACGCCGCCTGGCCGGTTACCGGATCGGAGTTCGAGATATGGTCCCCGCACTCGTTGGGCGGCAGCTCTTCGGCGATCAGATGGTTGAGCAGAAAGCCCTTGCGCGCTTCGTCCGCCTTCGGCGAAAGGCCCCAGGCCCCGGCCGCCTTGCCGATCGCATTCCAGGTCCAGACCGTACCCGGCTCCACCGCTTCGGAGAAGCGGCACATGCAGCGAAGCCGACCGTGGGCGGACTCGACCCAGATCCAATCACCGTCGTCGAATCCGTTGGCGGCGCCGACCCGCGGGTTGACGAACAGATAGTTGTGGCTATGGATCTGTCGCAACCAGGCGTTTTGGCCGTCCCAGGAGTGGTACATCGCCATGGGCCGTTGGGTCAGGGCATTCAGCGGGTAGCGGTGAGTATCCGTTAGCCCGGTTTCGAGCGGCTCGTAGTAAAAGGGTAGCGGGTCGAAATAGGTCTCGACACGCCGTCGCAGCCGCTCCGGAGGGCGTCGTCCCGGTCGTTTTCCCTGGGCGGCGAGCCGGAAGCGTTGCAGCACCTCCGAGTACAGATTCAGACCGATGGGCTCCGCGTAACGGGTCATGCCGTGGGCGCGCGCCCAGTGCAGATAGCCCTTGTTCCAATTGCGCATGTACTGATAGCTGCGCGGCAGCTCGTGGTGATAGAAGCAGCCGTGGTTGGCGTACATCTCCCACTGGCGCGGGTTGGGCTCGCCCTTGAGGAATTTCTCCCCGCCCTTGCCTCGCCAACCGGCTAGAAAGCCGATCCCTGACCCGGGAGAGGTCTCGTAGTTGACGATGAAGTCGGGATAGTCGCGGTACTTGCGGCTCCCGTCCTCGCGCACGAACGCGGGCAGCCCGAGTCGCGACCCCAGCTCGATCAACACCTCTTGGAAGGGCTTGCACTCGCCCTTGGGCGGGACCACCGGGATGCGCACCGAGTCCACCGGGCCGTCGAATTCCGAGATCGGTCGATCCAGCATCGAAAGCACGTCGTGGCGCTCCAGATAGCTGGTATCGGGCAGCACCAGATCGGCGAAACCGACGGTCTCCGAGGCGAAGGTGTCGCAGACCACCAGGAACGGAATCTTGTACTCGCCGTCCTCGCCCTTGTCGGTCAGCATCGCGCGGACCCCGACCGTATTCATGGACGAGTTCCAGGCCATGTTGGCCATGAACAGCAGGAGCGTATCGATCGGGTACGGATCACCGCGCCAGGCGTTGGTGATCACGTTGTGCATCAGTCCGTGGACCGCCAGCGGATACTCCCAGGAAAACGCCTTGTCGATCCGCACCGCCTCGCCCTGCTCGTCGACGAACAGATCCTCGGGCTTCCCCGGCCAGCCCAGCGGCATGCCGTCGAGGGGCGTTTCGGGCTGAACGCACTCCGGGCCGTGCGGCGGCTTCGGACAGGGCGGGATCGGGCGCGGAAACGGCGCCTTGTGTCGGAAGCCGCCCGGACGATCGATGGTTCCGAGAATGGTCATCAGGATGCCAAGCGCGCGGATGGTCTGAAAACCATTGCTGTGCGCCGCCATGCCGCGCATGGCGTGGAAGGCCACCGGATTACCGGTCACCGAGTCGTGCTCGTTGTCCCAGCAATCGGTCCAGGGGATCGGTAGCTCGATCTTTTGGTCGCGGGCCGTGACGCCCATTTCGTGAGCCAGGCGGCGGATGGTCTCAGCCGGGATGCCGGTGATTCCGGCGGCCCACTCCGGCGTGTAGGCCTCGACACGCTCCTTGAGCAACTGGAAGCCCGGTTTTACCTGGATGCCCTCGTCGAGCGTATAAGTGCCCATCAGGCGCGGATCGGCGCCCGGCGTATGCGTGCCGATGGGACCGATCTCCCGATCCCACCACAGCTTGTTCTCGGGGTCGAAGCAGCCTTCCTCGATATGCATCTCGAAGCGGTGAAAGAGGCCGTGGTCGTCGCGCGTGGGGTCATCGACCACCAGCTCCGCCGCGTTGGTGTACTGGATCAGGAATTCTCGGTCGTAGAGCCCGAGTTTGATGATCTCGTGAATGATGGCGAGCAGCAGCGCACCATCGGTACCCGGCTTGATCGGCACCCATTCATCGGCAATCGCCGAGTAGCCGGTGCGAATCGGATTGATCGAGACGAAGCGTCCGCCGCGGCGCTTAAACTTTGAGATGGCGATCTTGAGCGGGTTGGAGTGGTGGTCCTCCGCGGTTCCGATCATCACGAACAACTTGGCGCGATCCAGATCAGGTCCGCCGAACTCCCAGAAGGACCCGCCGATGGTATAGATCAGCCCGGCGGCCATGTTGACCGAGCAGAAGCCGCCGTGTGCCGCGTAGTTCGGTGTGCCGTATTGCTTCGCGAACAAGCCGGTGAGCGCCTGCATCTGATCGCGGCCCGTAAACAGCGCGAAACGCTTCGGGTCCTCGGCACGGATTTTCGCCAGCCGCTCCGATAGCGTACGAAAGGCTTCGTCCCACGAGATCGCCTCAAACTCGGACTGGCCCCGTTCCGCGCCGGCCTTGCGCCGCAGCGGCCGGGTCAGACGTCCCGGCGAGTACTGCTTCATGATCCCGGACGAACCCTTGGCGCAGATCACGCCCTGGTTGAGCGGATGATCCGGGTTGCCCTCGATGTAGCGGACCTCGCCGTCGCGCAGATGCACTCGAATCCCGCAGCGGCAGGCGCACATGTAGCAGGTGGTCTCCTTGACCTCGACCCGGCCGACGCTCGCGTCCGAGTGAGTAGTGGGATCCTGCATGGCAAATCCTAAGTGCGGCGCAATATTCAGTGAATTCTAATATTCTTCTCATGCTCGCCGCAAACCGTAATCAAGACCCGTGTCGACTTGGCGCAAATGCCGCGGATTACTCGGAACCTGTATCCTGCATCCACGTCGACGCAGCATCCTCGGCCGAGGCCCGGATTTGAGACCAGAACCCAGCCCGCACAGTCTCTGCCTGATCGTGGAAACCAAAGTCGAAGCCGCTGGCCGGATTCGCGGCACACCGGCCCGCCGATGAACGAAACCCCACTGAGCATCCTCGGCCGTGTCTTCGGCTATGCGGCATTCCGGGGCGACCAGCAGACCGTCATCGAGCACCTGATCGGCGGCGGCGACGCCTTGGTCTTGATGCCGACCGGCGGCGGAAAGTCGTTGTGCTACCAGATCCCCGCCCTGCTGCGACCCGGCACCGCGGTGGTCGTGTCACCGCTGATCGCGCTGATGCAGGATCAGGTCGACGCCCTGCGCCAGCTCGGTGTGCGAGCCGCCTTCCTGAACTCGTCCCTGCCGCCCGCGGAGCAGCACGCCGTCGAGCAAGCATTGCTCAGCGACGAGCTGGACCTGCTCTACGTGGCACCCGAGCGACTGCTTACCGAACGTTTCCTGGACCTTCTGGATCGCGTGCCGATAGCCCTGTTCGCCATCGACGAGGCCCACTGCGTCTCCCAATGGGGGCACGACTTCCGGCCCGAGTACATCCAGCTCAATCTGCTGCACGAACGCTGGCCGCGGGTGCCCCGCATCGCACTCACCGCCACGGCGGACGCCCCCACCCGCAACGAGATCGTCAACCGGCTGGGCCTGGAGCAGGCGGCCCGATTCGTCTCCAGCTTCGACCGACCGAACATCCGCTACCGCATCGTCGAGAAGGATCAGCCCCGCAGCCAGTTGATCCGTTTCCTGCGCGAAGAGCATGCGGGCGATTCCGGCATCGTCTATTGCCTATCCCGCCGCAAGGTCGACGAAACCGCCACCTTCCTGCGGAGCAAGGGGTACAACGCCCTGGCCTATCACGCGGGCATGACCGCCGATCAGCGCCGGGCCAATCAAGCGGAGTTCCTGCGTGGCGAGGGGGTGATCGTGGTCGCCACCATCGCCTTCGGCATGGGCATCGACAAGCCCGATGTGCGCTTCGTCGCCCATCTGGATTTGCCGAAGTCGATGGAGGCCTACTACCAGGAGACCGGCCGCGCCGGGCGCGACGGTCTGCCCGCCGATGCCTGGATGACCTATGGACTTGGAGATGTGGTGATGATGCGCCGCATCATCGAGGGATCGGAGGCAGAGGAACGCTTCAAACGGGTGGAGCTGCACAAGCTCAATGCCCTGCTCGGCTATTGCGAGACCACCGAATGCCGGCGGGTGGTGATGCTGAGCTACTTCGGAGAACAGCCGGCGGGGCCCTGCGGCAACTGCGATACCTGCCTCAGCCCGGTCGAGAGCTGGGATGGCACGCTCGCGGCCCAAAAGGCCATGTCGTGCATCTACCGCACCGAGCAACGCTTCGGCGTCAACTACCTGGTCGATGTCCTGCGCGGCGCCGACGAGGAGCGCATCCGCCGCTTCGGTCATGATCGGCTGAGCACCTTCGGCATCGGCAAGGAGCTGGCCGCCGAGCAGTGGAAATCCGTCTATCGGCAGTTGGTCGCGGCGGGCCTGGTGGCCGTGGATATGGAGGGCCACGGGGCGCTCAAGCTCACCGAGCAGAGCCGCCCGGTGCTGCGCGGCGAG
>JBGSTR010000601.1:0-7071 GCA_041736365.1 Chromatiaceae bacterium
CCGTCGAGCAGGTGGGTGAAGAAGTGGCGCTCGCCGTCCCGCCAGTCGGCCCCGTGGCGGACCGACCACTGCGATGCGAGCCACATGCGAGTCTGGTTCACCATCCATCCGTCGCGTTCGAGCTCCTCGAGGTTGACCTCCACGCAGCGCATCGAGCGGTCCCAGGGCTCGGCGTCCGCGCCTCCGTCGCGCTCGACGGATCGCTGCGGGACCTCGGTAGCCGCTTGACCGTCGCCCGCGGCGACAGCCTGGAGCAACTGCGCCGGATCGCGGGCGCGGCCGATGCCACGCACGTATTCTGGAATCGCATCTACGACCCCTTGGTACGCGAGCGCGACGCCCGCATCAAGCAGGCGTTGCGGGCGGACGGTCTAAACTGCCGCAGCAGCAATGCCGCGCTCCTGTTCGAGCCCTGGGAGATCCGCAACGGCAGCGGCGGCCCCTATCGGTTATTCAGCGCCTTCTGGCGAAATTGCCGCGATGCACTGGCCAACGTCTCCGCTCGACCCGCGCCGCCGCGGCTGCCCGAGGTGCCCTCCACGCTGCTCGGTCTACCCATCGAAAAGCTCTCGCTGAAGCCCGTGATCCCATGGGACCAGGGTCTCGCCGATCGATGGGTCCCGGGAGAGGCCGCGGCCTCGGCCCGAGCGGATGCCTTTCTCGACGCCGCAATGAACGACTATGGCGAGCGGCGGGAGATCCCCTCCGTCAGCGGCACCTCCAGCCTTTCGCCGCACTTGCACTTTGGCGAGATCAGCCCCCGGCGTCTGGTCGCGCGCGCGGCCGCACTCACCGGGTCGGCGGACCGAGGACCCGCGGAGCCATTCGTGCGCGAGCTGGCGTGGCGCGAATTCGCCCACCACCTCCTCTACCATTTTCCGCACACCGCGGAGTCCCCGCTGGATCCGCGGTTCGAGGCCTTTCCTTGGCGGGAAGACCAGGCCCCTGCCCTGCTCGCCGCCTGGCAGCAAGGTCGAACCGGTATCCCGCTGGTCGACGCCGGCATGCGCGAGCTGTGGCAAAGCGGCTGGATGCACAATCGCGTACGCATGGTCGCAGCGTCGTTCCTCACCAAGAATCTGCGCCTGCCGTGGCAGCAGGGTGCCCGTTGGTTTTGGGATACGCTGGTCGACGCGGATCTGGCGAGCAACACCCTTGGGTGGCAATGGAGCGCGGGCTGCGGCGCCGACGCCGCCCCCTATTTTCGGGTCTTCAATCCGGTCCGCCAGGGCGAGCGATTCGACCCCGCCGGGACCTATGTGGGCCGCTGGTGCCCGGAGCTCTCCGCCCTGCCGTCGAAGTACATACACCAGCCCTGGGCGGCACCGGCGGGGGTCTTGGAAGCGGCCGGGGTGACCCCGGGTCGGGATTATCCGAACCCTATCGTTGACCTCGCGCGTTCGCGCCTAGAGGCACTCGCGGCGTTCGAGACCCTGAAGCGTGCTTGAGCCGGCCGGCGACAAACGGGCTCCGTGGGTCCATCTAGCTCATGTCACCCCGCGATCTATGCCGGCGATTCACACAGGCGCAACGACGCTTGCTCGATCGCCCGAACCGCCCGCGCAAGCCGTGCGGCCCAATCAACTGCATCCTTTGGGGTGCGGACGCCGTCCTGCCGAATCTCGATCATGACGCTGGGCAGCGCGCGACCGCCGCCGTGCCGCGGAATGGTGTAGTCCGTCTCCACCTCGATCGGATAGGGCTCATTGTCCCCGATGATCAGACCGGCGTTTCGTTTGAGCTCCGGGAGCAGCAAGTCCGTAAGCCGCCGGTCGCGCCAGTGAGAGATACCGATGTGCCAGGGACGCGGCGCGTCGCCCAGGACCGGCGTGAAGCTGTGGATGCTGAGCAGCAGAGTCGGCTCGCGCTTGCGCCGCTCGAGCAGGCGATCGATGGTGTCGTGGTAGGGCCGAAACAGATCCTCGACTCGTGCATCTCGTTGCGCCTGGGAAAGACCGAGATTGCCCGGAATGGTCACGCCGGCACTGCATTCGGGGATCGATTGGGGGCTGCGGGGCGGACGATTGCAGTCGATCACCAGTCGCGAGTAGCCGCTTAGAACCAATGGGGCATCAAGCTCGGATGAAAGACGTCGAGCCACCTCCGCCGCGCCCGGGTCCCACCCGATATGCTCGGCGAGGCGCGCCGGGTCCAGGCCCAGTGTACCGAGCCGTTGTGGAACCCTCGCCGAGGCATGATCACACAAGAGCACGGCGGTGCCGCGCCCGTCCCCGTTGACGATCTCGACCACCGGGGACTCGTTCGGTCCCAAGAGCGGTTCACTCACGGCGCGATTTCATCCGTCCAGACGCGAAAGCCCTTGAGAACATTCGCGCCGAATGCATTGCTGATGGGCACATCCGCCGCGTCGCGGCCCTGCCCGATCAACACCCGCCCGATGCGCGGAATATTGTTGCGCGGATCGAAGGTGTGCCAGTGGCCCCCGAGATAGGCCTCGAACCAGGCGGAGAAGTCCATTGGATCCGGGGTCGCGGGGATGCCGATATCCCCCAGGTAGCCCGTGCAATAGCGCGCCGGGATGTTCATACAGCGACACAGGGTGATTCCCAGGTGGGTGAAATCGCGACACACCCCGGTGCGCTCGTTGTAGGCCTCGAGCGCAGTCTTGGTCGCCCGGGCATGGTGATAGCCGAAGCTGATGTGGTTGTGGACGAAGTCGCAGATCGCCTGGACGCGCGCCCAACCCGGCGGCGTGTTGCCGAACAGGCCCCACGCGATCTCCACCAGTCGATCGGTCTCGCAGTAGCGACTGCCGAGAAGATAGGTCAGGGTCTCCGCGGGCAGATCCTCCACCGCATGCTGTGCGGCGGAGTGATCCACTACATCCGGCAATCCGCTGTCGTTAATCAGCGCGTCGGTGGAGATCCGCAGCTCACCCGGCGGGGCGACAATGCGGCTGCACCAGTTGCCGAAGGCATCGCGGTAGGCGGTGATCGGGATCACCGGGTTGGTGACGATGTGGTCCGGATTCAGAAGATTGGAGACACGCGAATAATGGATGTTCAGCAGCAGGATCATCGGTGTCGGCTGAGGACACTCGTAGACCAGCTCGTATCCGACTCTAATCTGCATTCCGGCCCCCTTGTACGTTCAATCGATAGCAAGCCGACCAGGGAGCAATCCGCATTGGCGGGCGTGCGGCCCTCCGTTCGTGTCGGCGATCGAACGATACCAGCTCTCGACCGAAAAACAGGAGAAAATCTCCGCCGGGGCTCGAGACGCCGAGGCATACCCGGGCAGCTGCCGATCGCGGAATCGCTTCGCCGCCAATGCCTCCGCGGTGCGAGCGGCCGGTCCTCTCGACGCCCGCCTTCAACGGCATCGTCCAACACCAAAACGAATCAGCGCCCGAAGCCGGGCGCTGATGCTGCGGAAAATCGGGGCGCCGAGTGCGCCCAGAAGGGTTTGCTACGGTAAACGCACCAGAATGGCCGCGTCCCACGGAGCGATACGCACGGTCGTGATCTTCGCCCCGTTGTTGATCGGGTCTTGCCCCGTGCCGCGAATGCGCTGCATGGTCTCGTCGAGCTCAACCACGCGCTCTCGAGCAGTCGCATTGACAACGACGGCGCCGCCTTCGAAATCACGCCGGAATACGTCGGCATTGCCTTCGAACAGGTAGACGGAGTCGATCCAAACCGGGGTTGAATCCATGCCCACATCGAAAGCGATCCGATAACCCCGTGTTTGTGTCGCCGTAAAGGTCATGACGTTGCGGGTCCATTCGGGTGTGATCATGTATTGCTCGCTGATGCCACCTACCGAAGCCCGGATGAGTCGATGCTCACTCGTCCTCGCCGCGAAGACCAGCGTGTATTCCTTGCCCTCGGTCAGATCGATTCGAGGTCCGGAGATTCGTGCACTCGCGAAATCAGTCCCGTAGCGAATCTGCGGGCCCGCGTGAAGCCCACTCGTCCCGTCCATGTACCCTGCGGGTGAGCGGTCTTGCGCGACGTTCACGTTGGTGCCGGTCCACTCCTCGATTCCGCTCTCGAAGTCACCACCAAGGAGCAGGCTCTTCCGTGGCGCAAACGCCTCGCTGTCGTAAACCCGCTCGCGTGGTCCCAGCGGGAACCCGAGCCAATGGCGGTGCTGTCGCACCAATGACTCGTTGTTGGGGTTCGACGCAATGGCGTGTCCGAACGTGCTCGAGCCGGGCTCTACGTCGACCGCATATTCATCGAACCAAGGGTCGGCGACGAAATCGCGCTTTTGTCCGAAGAAACCGCCCTCCAACAGGGTCATGCCAAAACTAAAGCGGAAGGTCGCATTGGTGGTCGGCGGCTTGTCGGCGCCTTCCGGATAGATCAAGGTGGGATGCTTGAACATCGTCTCCACGTAGCGCGGTCCGTAAGCGCCATGATGTAGCTGTGCTCTCGAGCGGGATAGGGCGGCGCCGACTTCGCTATAGTCCGGGTCTACGGTTTCAAAGGGCGGAGCACCGGGGAACCCTTCCATCTGGGTACCGTTGTTGGATAGGAAGCCGGTTGCCCGGGCGACGCCGCCGACGATCAGAGCATCAGGCAACCGGGCACGTACGTTCGCGTAAAACGACTCCATGCCATTGCCCCAGAGATTGACGCCGGTTGGCGAGACACCCTCATCCATCACGAGGTCATTATCCACATCGGCGTTCTTGCCGCCCGATTGAGCGAGGAAATGGAAGTCGCAGTCGAACAAAACGCCATCGATAATCGCGTTCACCGGATTCCCGTTCCCATCCTTGTCGTAGTTGGCCGCCAGCCAATCCGCGAGCACCTGATTCAGCCGGCGCCCGCTGCCGTCGCGCGGACAGGACGTACTCTGATTCCAAGCCCACAGACGCTTCTCGACTCCATTGCCGGTAACATGGGCGGCAACAATGGCGCCGGCCGCATGACCAACGGCAGTGGACTTGTAGCCGCGCGCGACGGTTAAGGTGTTCGTGATCCGACTCACGGCGGTGATGCGCGCATGCTCGGCGTTGCGGAAAGAGCCCGCCGGTGCGTCATAGATCACGACGTATTCCCCGGCCGCGAAGTTGCTCGCATCCTGCACCGGCAGCTGGCTCGTACCGGCGGTAAGTGCTTGGACCAGCTTGGTGCCCGCTCGATACATCCAGTGACCGGCAAAGACGTTGCAACCCGTAGTTGACGGCCCGGTTCCACTGAATGGCAGACCCGCGGCCGAGCTGCAAGTATTGTTGTTCTTGTAGTCCTGGTAGGCCATCACCGACATCAAGCGTAAGCCGAAGAAGTTGGGATTGATTGCCTGAATAGCGCCGATCTCGGCGAGCGCATAACCCTTTGCGGCCACACCGTCGTACTTGGAGCTGGACTCGGCGTCGCCTTTTTCCAGCACTTGCCCCGCATGTACCCGCGGGAACGGGATCTCATCGATCAACGAGCGTCCGCGATAGGTGCTCCGATCAACCGTCTCGCCGTCTTCCAGATAGGCGTGGCGAGGCGGGACACTGTTGTCGCCTCCAGAGTCCGGCGGCGGAACCTCGTCCTCCACCGGCGGAATCTGCACGACACGGATACCGCAGGACCCGAGGTCGGCCAGATTGAATGGTGAGATTGCCGGGGTCGCGTCGGGACCAACAAATACGGTACTACCGGGCGAGTCGCTATGCAGGCAGATCCCCGCGGGTCCCGCGTTGCCGAATGTGAAGCCGTCCTGGAACCGACCAATGACATTGAGATTGTAGTGAATGGAATTCGGCGCGACTGCCTCTACGACATCCTCGTAGGCACCCGTTTTCTCCAGATTGAACGCTCGCATTCCCGTAAAGGAAGTTGCGGTAGAGAAAGAGCCACCATAGGACGCAAAGGTATCGCTTCCGCCGCCGGTAGCACGCATTTCCCAATTTCCGGATTCGCAGTCTCTCCACAGCCAGAGACCCGCGTCGACATTCTGGTCGATCTGCGGGGCACCGCAAGCGATACTGGCATCACAGGGTCGCAACGTGGTGAGGTTTACATTGTTGCCGACAGGAGTTCGGTCGGCACCCACGAGAAGCTCCGTGTCGGGGGTCTCCAATTTGAGGCAGACATCGGAATTCTCCGGAAACATAAAGTCGAGCCCGTCTTGCCCACGTCGACGTACATTCAATTTGAACTCGATCTGGTCGTTTGTCGGCAGGTCGAGGAGGTCGCCGCTCTCCACGAGAACCGGATCAACGGATGTGAACGGCCGGTCGGACGTCACGCGTCCCTCAAAGGTCATCGGCCGCCAGCTTCCGCCCGCGGTGGCTCGAACATGCCATTGCCCAGTACCGCAGTCTTCCCAAAGCATTACGGCTGCCGTGGTGTCCGCCGTCAGGTCGGGCTCGCCGCAGCTGATTCCCTCGGCATTCACGGCGGGTGCGCCGAGGCAACAGAGCAAGGCCCCGGCAACAATGAACGGATTAGCGTTGTAGCGACCAACCGGATCGAAAGAGTCAAGTGCCTGTGCGGCAGTGGCTCGGTCCGGATGTTGAATAGCGGAAATACTTGTAGGCGCGACGATCCGTCGAGTTTTCATCTCGTGTCCCTAGATAATGCGTTAGATCGTATTCGGCGGGGCAGTCTTTAAGAATCGAGCTGCCGCGCATTCTTGAATGTCTTGATTCAAGGCCAATCGTCGTTGGCAGGATCAACGTTAGGGCATAGGGTTCCGGTGGATCGTGACGCAAGCTTCAAAAGCCAATGCCGTGAAGCCTTAGTTCCAGAAGTGCGAAGCGGGTTTGAATGCGGAAATTTCCGATATTCTGAAACGTGACGATTAACGCGCTATACGCGTCGACAGGGTCACTATGCGCCGCAAAACGGACTCAACCTCGGCGGCTCTAGGAAAACGCTGATTAAAGCCGTCCTGGCAGTTGATCAGCTCGCGGTCCGAGAGGCGCGACTCTCGGACCGCTCCATTTTCAAGCCCTTACGGTGCTTGAAAATGCCGGGCCATCCCTGGCCCGGACGGGAAACGCTTTTAATCAGCGTTTCCCTAGATCGCTTTGCCGACAGGGCGCGAGTCGGAGGGAATTGCCTTGGCGGGGAATCGCGAGTGTGCCGGTGGCCGTTGCCGCCCGGG
>JBGSTR010000617.1:0-10522 GCA_041736365.1 Chromatiaceae bacterium
TGCGCAAGGCCAAGGCGGCGGCAGCATGGGCATGCACGCGGGGGGACAAGCCGGTGCGAGCGGCGGTGAGAGCGGTGGCACCGAGGGCACGCCCTCTTCCCAGCCCGGCTCGAACGCCGCTGGCGCGGGATCCAACCAGCAGTCCATGAACCAGGCTTCGGGCCAGACCGGCCCGGTGGTGAAGGTCGAAGAGCAGCCGGCGAACATCGTGGTCGACAAGCCGCAGCCGCAGATCATCGTCAAGCAGCCGGCACCGGAGGTCACGGTGGAGCAGCCGCGCCCGAAGGTGACGGTCGAGCAGAACCAGCCGCGGGTTCAGGTGCAGGAGGCTCGTCCGCAGGTTTCGGTTGAGGATTCGGGCCGACCGGATGTCCAGGTGCAGCAAAGCGGCGAGCCTACCGTCACCTATCGCGAGACCGGGTCGCAGCCTTCGGGCAACGAGCAGAACCAGTCGCAGCAGTCGGCCGATCAGGGCCGCGCAACCGGTGGCTCCAGCAATCAGGCGCTAATGGACAAGAAGGTCTCCGCGCTGAAGGACAAGAAGGTCTACAACGGCACCAAGGATGAGCTGGGCGAAGTGGAGCAGATTGCGATCAATCGTCAGAGCGGAGAGCCGATTGCCGTAATTTCGGTCGGTGGTTTCCTCGGTATCGGCGACAAGAAGGTGGCGCTGCCGCTTTCGGACATCAGCTCCGAGGGTGACCGTTTGGTCACCGGATTCTCCGGTAGCGAAGACTCTCTGAAGCGCCAGCCGGCCTACGAGTCCTCGCAGTACATCGAGCTTGAAGACGACCAGAGCGTCGCACAGCAGATGGCGGCCTCCGCCGGCCAGTAGATCGAGGGGAGGGACGGCGTCGGGGCGGGAGGCAAAGGACACGCCTCCACCCGACGCGGCTCAGCGGCACCACGGAAACGGTGCCGAGACTTTCAAGGAATTTTCCGCGGTGATGGTGCTTGCGCACTTGGCCGGCGAAAGCCGGCTTTTTTTTGCCCGTCCGATATGCGACGGCCGCTCGCGCGAGTGCGCAGCGCGCGCATGCCATCGGCGGACCGTGCCGCGGTGCCGCCTCGATGCTGCCGAGTGCCTGAAGCCAGCGGGCGAATAGCGAGCACAGGGCGCCCAAGCGGCACCGGGATGGCCGTCGCGATCCACGTGAATTGGTTGCAGCAGTCGGCTTCGACTGATTTCGCTGCCGCTTGCGATCGCTCCGCGCATGATCGGCTCCCCGGAGCTGAAAGTTATCGGTGGTTGTTTGGCGGTGCCGGTCACGGACGCCGTCGCAGGAGCAGGCACGCACGAGAGCCGGTACGACAATTGCTCGATTAATACGAGCGGTGGCAAGCGCGACCGCCAGTGGGTGGATCAATAATCGTTCGTGGGATGCACCCACTCACTCTCAATTCACTTGGAGTAAATAGCATGACCGAGATCATCACTGCCGTATACGCATCCAAAGAGACGGTTGCCAATGTCTACGACGAATTGGTATCGACCGGAATCCCGCGCGAGAAGATCAAGATCGACGCGGACAAACACCAGGTGCAAGTCATGACCCCGGACGTCAGCGACCCGGAGGTCACCGAGGTGCTGCGTCGCCATCAGCCGATTGAAATCCGCAGCTAATGAAGAGCCGGGTGCCTCGGCACCGCACGATGAGGCGGGCGCACCGCTGAATGTTTGTCACACAGGAGTGAAGGCGCAATGCGTTCCCGTTTTCTCGCGCGAGGACTGATCGCGGTCCTTTGGGTATCGATCTTGCCGTGGCCCGCGGGGCCTGTGCTCGCCGAGCCGTTGTCTGATTTGCTCGGCGGCAAGGCCGCGGACCCGGCGCCGCCCGCCGGAGACAAGGTGATTTCGGCCACCAGCTCCCCGCGGGATGACCAACAGATTCGCCGGCGACTGCAGGAGATATTCTCGGAGCTGGACAATCTCCGTAACGTAGACATCAGCGTCGGCAACGGCATCGTCACGTTGAAAGGACAAACGGACTCCAGTGCGACGACGGAGAAGGCGGCGCGCCTGGCCGGTCAGATCGACGGCGTGGTGGAGGTTCAGAATCAACTGGAGGTCAATCGCGATCTGGACCAGCGGCTGCGGGCCACCCAGCAAAAAATTCTCAACGTGGGCAAGGAGTTGGCCGCCGGCCTGCCGCTGTTCTTGCTGGCCGTGCTCGTGCTGGCGCTCTTCTGGTGGCTGGGCTCCTGGCTATCGAACCGACAGCGGCTGTTCCGGCGCTTCGCACCCAACCCCTTTATCGCCAGCCTGATTGGGCAGATCGTACATTTGGCGCTGGTCGTCACCGGCCTGATCCTGGCGCTGTTCCTGGTCGATGCCACCGGAATGATCAGCACCATCCTCGGCGCCGCGGGCATTATCGGTCTCGCCGTGGGCTTCGCCGTGCGCGACACGGTCGAGAACTATCTTGCCAGTGTCCTGCTGAGCATACGCAACCCATTCAGCGTGAACGACTTCGTCACCATCGAGGGCTACGAGGGCAACATCCTGCGCCTGACCTCCCGCGCCACGGTGCTGATCTCGCCCGACGGCAACCATATCCGCATCCCCAACGCGACGGTGTTCAAGGCGGTGATCACCAATTACACGAGCCATCCCGAGCGACGTTTTCAATTCGACCTGGGTGTCGCCGATCATCACGACCTGCCGACGGTCCAGAGCCTGGCGTCGAAAACGGTTACCGCGGTCCCCGGCGTGCTCGACACGCCCAAGCCGCTGGTGCTGATCCAGGAGATCGGCGACTTCAATGTGCTGCTGCGGATCTTCGCCTGGGTGAATCAGCGCACCCATGACTTCGGCAAGGTGCGGAGCGAGGCGATCCGCGAGGTCAAGCACGCCTTCGATACCGCCGGCATCGTCATGCCCGAGCCCACCTATCAACTGTGGCTGCATCAGGACGGCGAGGGCGGCCAAGCCAAGGTCGCCGCGGCAGCGATCGATCGCGGCGAGGCGACCCTATCTCCTCCGCCACGCGCGGCGGACGTGAGCGCCGATCGCACCATCGAGAACAAGGTGGCCGCGGAGCAATCCGAGTCCGACAGTCAGAATCTACTCGATCCGCGCGCGCCGAAGGAGCTGTGAGCGGAGGGGCCCCGGCCGCTAAAACTGGGGTCCGTTGCTGAGCGGCTGGTCGGATTCCTTCCAAGGATTCGATCCGCTCGCGGTGCGAGAGGCGCAACTCTCCGACCGCTCCACTTTTCCGTGCTGCGGGCGCCTGAAAGTGCCCGTTCGAGTCCCTGGCCCATACGGGCGCAACCGCAGCGTTTCCTCAGTTTGCACCGCGGCAGGGGTGAGCGCGCCGAAGAACAACCGACGGCCGTGACGTTGTTCTGCTAGCCTACGCGTACGCAAAACCCCTACGCTTCGGCAAACACTGGCCGCCTACCCCAGCAATGCGGTAAATTGTCGCGCGCGTCGCACAGGTGCCCATGCGAACAACGACCGACCATCAGCGGGGAACTGAGGTGCAGTGGGAGGAAAGCGTGATGATGACGAGTCATACCCGCGCTTCGCGCGGCACGTCCAACCTCAGCGCGGCCGATCTGGAGCGCAGGCTCGAGGCATTGATCGCAAACCTGGGCGATCGCGACGCGGACGACGAGCAGCGTGCCTTGCTGCTCGATTTGCAGGTCCACCAGATCGAGCTCGAGATGCAAGGTCGGGAGCTGCGCGAGGCCCGGGGTGCGCTGGAAGAATCGCGCGACCGCTACGCCCGGCTGTTCGACCTCGCGCCGGTGGGTTACGCGGTATTCGATCCACACGGGGTCATCCTCGACGCCAACCTGACCGCCGCCCGCATGCTCGGGCGACCGCGCTCCAGCCTCATTGGCTCGCCCTTTTCCCGCTACCTCGAGGTCGGCGAACGACGCCCCTTTCTCTCGCATGTCGAGCAGGTGCTCGAGGCGCGCGCGACGGACCCCGAAAACATGTCGCTGATGATGCGTCTGCGTCCCGGACCCGAGGCGGCCGGCGGCGACCGGGTGTTCCAATTGTTGTCCGCGCCGCGTTTCGGCGACAGTGGCGAGGAGTGTTTCTCCGCGCTCCTGGACGTCACCGCGCAGTACGAGGCACAGGCCAAGCAGCATGCCAGCGACCACCTGCGGCAGGTGGTCCTCGACGTGCTGCCGGAGCAGATCGCGGTGCTCGACGGGACCGGCAAGATCATTGCCGTCAATCGCGCCTGGGCCGATTTCGCCGCGGACAACGGGGCCTCCGATACCCTGCAATCCGGTGTTGGGCTCGACTATGTGGCGGCCTGTCGGAGCGCCTGCGGAGACGAGGCGGAGTCGGCGCGGATCGTTGCCGACAGCATCGTTGCGGTCATCGCCAGGCGCTTGCCGAGCTTCAATCAGGAGTACCCCTGCCACACGGCTTACCGCCATCGCTGGTTCGAATTCAGCGCGGTGCCGTTTGGCGGCGGCATGGAGGGGGCGGTGATCGTCCACCGCGATATCACGGAGCGCAAGCTGGCCGAGGATCATTCACGCCGGGCACGGGAATCCGCGGCCCAGGGTGCGCGCGTGAACGCGGTCGGCATGCTGGCCGCCTCCCTGATCCATGAGCTCACGCAGCCGCTGAGCGCGGCGAGCTTCTTTGGCGGCACCGCGCTGACGCTCTTCGAGCAGGGCTCGAACGATCGCGACAAGCTGCGGCAAGTCCTTACCGGTGTCGAGGAGCAGATCAACCGCGCGGGGGATATCCTGCAGCGTCTGCGGGATTTCCTGCGACGGCGCGAGATGCAAATGCGGCCGGTTGCGATCGACGAGCTGATCGCCAAGGCGACCGCGCTGGTTCGCTGGTACGCGGCGGACAAGAAGGTCCGGGTGCACTTGACGCATCCCGCCCCGAGCTTGGTGGTGATGGTCGATGCACTGCAGGTCGAGCAGGTCTTGGTGAACCTGCTGTGCAACAGCATCCAGGCCATCGATGGCGCGGGCACGGAGCGGCGGGAGGTGTCCATCGCGATCGAGTCGCACCGCGGGGAGATCGAATTCGTCATCGCCGACACCGGACCCGGTCTGCCCGCGGACGCCGGCGAGCGGCTGTTCGATATCTTCACGTCCACCAAGGATTCGGGTCTTGGTATGGGGCTTGCCATCAGCCGCGATATCGTGGGGGCCCACGGCGGAAAGCTGTGGGCGGAGGACGCGGCGAGCGAGGGCGCAATCTTTCGATTCACACTGCCGTTGCAGGAAACGGATCAACCCCAATGAGCGAGATCGGCGCCCCGCCAACGGTGTTCCTGGTCGACGACGACGCGGCGCTCCGCGAATCGATGAGCCTGCTCTTGGGTCAGGCCGGTTTCCAGGTACGCACCTTTCGCTCCGGCACGGCATTTCTCGACGCCTACACCAAGGACGAGCCCGGTTGTGTGGTGCTGGATCTGCGCATGCCGGAAATGAGCGGTCTGGAGGTGCAGGAGGCACTGCTGCGCGCCGGCTATGCGCCGCCGATCCTGTTTCTCTCCGGCTACGGGGATGTTCCCACGACGGTGCGGGCGATCAAGGGCGGCGCCGTGGACTTCCTGGTCAAGCCGGTGGCCGGCGAGCTGCTGATCGAGCGCATCCGCCAGGCGCTGCAGGAAGACGCTCGGCAGCGTGCGGCGGCCGCCGATCAATTGTCGATTCGCGCACTCTACGCCGAGCTCACGGCGCGCGAGCGCGAGGTGATGCTGCTCGCCACCAAGGGTTTCTCGAACAAGGAAATCGCGCAGCAACTGGGCATCAGCCCGCGCACCGTGGAGAGCCATCGCGCCCGGGTCATGGAGAAGATGGGCGCGGGGGGCATCGCCGAGCTGTGTCACATGTCCGCGGTGTGCCTGGCGTCGCCGACCGTCACCTGAATTCGTCCGTTTCGACTGCCCTCCCCCTCTTTATCACCGGCGCGTTGCGGTTCGCTTCGCTGAAGGCGCGGGAGCCCACTGCCCGCGCTCCGCTGCTTCGTCCCCGCACCGACGCGGCGCGTTGAAATTTCCGGCGTTCAGGGCCATCATTCCCGATCCACTCCGCGGCGGCTTTTTGTAGGCTGGTCAGACATCTGCAAGGAAACGCCGGGGCAACCGCAGAATCATCGGGCTGAACCGAAGTTGACAAAAAAAACCGATCCCACCCGCCCTGAAGCATCGGAACCCGAGGACGAGCGCGTCGACACCCCCCGCGCGCCTATTCTGATGGTCGGCGTGGGCGCCTCCGCCGGCGGGCTGGAGGCGTTCAAGAGCCTGCTGAAGCACCTGCCGGTGAATACCGGCATGGCCTTCATCCTGGTCCAGCACCTGGATCCGACCCGGCCGAGCATGCTGGTCGACATCCTCGCGCGCCAGACGCAGATGACGGTGATGGAAGCGGCCGACGGCACGCGCGTGGAGCCCAACTGCATCTACATCATCCCGCCCGACAACGACCTCGGCATCCTGCACGGCGAGCTACAGCTATTGAAGGCGACCGCCGGGGACGGACACAAGCGACTCCCGGTGGACTTTCTGCTGCGCTCGCTGGCCGACGAGGCCGGCCCGTCGGCCATCGGTGTGGTGCTCTCCGGTACCGCGTCGGACGGCACCGTCGGACTCAAGGCCATCAAGGCCGCCGGCGGGATCACCTTCGTCCAGGACGAGAACTCCGCGCAGTACTTCGGCATGCCGGGAAGCGCCATTTCCAGCGGTTGCGCGGATTTCGTGCTGCCCCCCGCCGAGATCGCCCGCGAGCTCGCACGCATCGCGCGCCAGCCGCAGTTGCTCAAGTTCGGGCGGGGCTCGGCGGATGAGACGCTGCGCGGCGGCAATGAGCACCTCAACAAGATTTTCACCCTGCTGCGCGCCCGCACCGGCCACGATTTCACCTACTACAAGCAGGCCACCATCAAGCGGCGTATTCGCCGGCGCATGCTCCTGCACAAGCTGGAGAACCTGGGCGACTACGTGGACTTCCTGCGCGCCGACCCGAAGGAGCTGGACGCACTGTTCCAGGACGTGCTGATCAACGTCACCAGCTTTTTCCGCGAGCCGGAAAGCTTCGAGGTGCTGCGCGACACCGTCCTGCCGCGGATCTTCGGCGGGCGCTCGCGCGAGACGCCGGTGCGAATCTGGGTCCCCGGGTGCTCCTCCGGCGAGGAAGCCTATTCGTTGGCGATCGTCGCCCTGGAGCACCTGGGAGGCGACGCCAAGGTGCCGCTGCAGATCTTCGGCACCGACATAGACGAGGACGCCATCTTCAAGGCGCGCGCGGGCATCTATCCGGAGCGGATCACCTCGGAGGTGTCGGGCGAGCGTCTCAAGCGTTTCTTTACCGAGGTCGCCGGCGGCTATCGGATCGACAAGTCCGTGCGCGACCGCTGCGTGATCGCGATCCATGACGTGGGCCGCGATCCGCCCTTTTCGCGGTTGGACCTGATTTGCTGTCGCAACCTATTGATCTATCTCGAGAGCCCACTGCAACGGCGGGTTTTGCAGATGTTTCACTACGCCCTGAATCCGGGCGGTTTCCTGATGCTGGGCGGCTCCGAGAGCATCGGGGTCAGCAGTGACCTATTTCAGCTCGATGACAAGGAAGGGCGCATCTATTCGAGCAAGACCAGCGTTATCCCCGCCTATGAGCTCACCGCACGACCCTTCGGCCGCAATCTGGTGCCGATATCGTCGGACACGCGAATCGCACCCTCCGATGCCGACCTCAAGGACGAAGCGGATCGGATGATCGTGGCGCTTTATGGTCCCGGTGGCGTGATCGTCAACGAGCAGCTCGATGTGCTCGGTTTCCGCGGCAAGACCGGCCCGTTCCTCGACCCCGCGCCGGGGTTGGCGAGCCTCAACCTGCTGAAGCTCATCCGCCACGATCTGCTGATGGATCTGCGCAACACATTCACGCGTGCCGTGAACGGTGAGCTCCCGGCGGTCAAGGAAGGCATTCGCATCAAACACGACGGAAAGGAGCAGCGGCTGAACCTGCGGGTGGTTGCACTGGCGAAGGACGCGGCCGCGGCCTTCTACCTGATCTTGTTCGAGGATTTGGGTACACACGACCTCCGCACTTCGAAGGCCGGCGCAAAGACGGGTGCGCAGGGCCAAGCGGACGCGGCGAACGGCCCGCGGCTGCGGGCGCTCGAGGAGGAGCTGGAGAACAATCGCTCCTACCTGAAGACGATCATCCAGGATCAGGAGAGCACCAACACCGCCCTGCAATGTTCCAATGAGGAGATCCAATCCTCCAACGAGGAGCTGCAAAGCACCACCGAGGAGCTGGAGACATCCAAAGAGGAGCTGCAAAGCACCAACGAGGAGCTGGCCACGGTCAACGAGGAGCTGGAGAATCGCAATACCCAGCTCTCCGAGACCAACAATGACCTGATGAATCTTCTGGCGAGCATCAATCTGGCGATCCTGATGCTCGACCGCGACCTGCGGATTCGGCAGTTCACGCCACAAGCCCGGCGGCTGCTGAATCTAATCGACGGAGACGTGGGGCGGCCGATCGGCAATATCCGACCCAACCTCAACCTGCCCGAGCTGGAACGACTGGCGCACGAGGTAATGGACCAGATGTTGGTGAAGAGCCAGGAGGCGATCACGCCCTCGGGCGGTGTCTACACCGTCAGCATGCGCCCGTACCGAACCCACGATCGTCGCATCGACGGGGTCGTGATCGCCTTCTACGAGCACGCGCAGTTCGAGAGCCTGCGTCGGCTCGCCACCATCGTGAACGACTCCAACGATGCGGTGGTGACGCTGAATCTCGAGGGCCGTATCGAAACCTGGAATCCGGCCGCCGAGCGCATCTATGGCTACAGTGCCGCGGAGGCAATCGGCAAAGCGATTGAGCTGGTTCTTCCGGAGCCGGAGATCAAGCCTATGCATGAGCTGATCCGGCAGGTCCGCGGCGGCAAGCGCGTACCGCCGCAGCGCGTGCGCCGCCGCACCAAGGACGGGACGGAGCTGGAGGTATGGTTAAATCTATCCCTACTGATGGACGAGACCACGGCGCCGAAGTCGCTCTCCAGCATCGAGAGCCCGATCGAGGGCACGCATTCCGGCTCCTAACCGGCGGTTGTTGCCGGTAAGCAAAGCGGCCGCCGACCACCCGTCCGCGGCCGGCGGCAACCCGCCGTTCAAGGCTCCAGATTGAGCATGTAGGTGCGCGCCTCTTCGCCGGGATCTGGAAGTCCCGCGAACTTCCACGCCTCGATCGGGCCTCCGAAGAAGCGGTGGATACAGCCGTCCGGCAGGTCGAGATCGCGGCAGACGTTGCCCTCCCAGGGCACGGTGCCGTTGCTCAGGTAGTGATCGCGCAAGTAATCGGCAATGGCCCAATGGGGCTCGGACAATTCCGCGATGCCGAGCCGTCCCGCAATCTCCGCGGCGACCTGCCGGTTCCAGCGTCGCGGGTCGTCCAGGAACTCCACCGCATCCGCGCCGTCCGTCGTTCGTTCAGTTGCGTGCATAGCGATCTCCGCGGGCAGGCTCAGGCCTGCCCCTCCACCAGCCACTTCGTGATCTGGGCGACGTGCCGCCCCTGGAACCGCGCAATCGTCAGCTCGTTTTCACTCGGCTGACGGCTGCCGTCCGGACCCGCCAGGGTGGAGGCTCCATAGGGGCTGCCACCGCTGATTTCGCTCATCTCGGACAGCCCCTCGCAGGAATAAGGCACGCCCACGATGACCATCCCGTGGTGCAGCAGGTTGCTGTGAAAGGCGGTGATGGTGGTCTCCTGTCCGCCGTGTTGGGTAGCGGTGGAGGTGAACACGCTGCCGACCTTGCCAATGAGGCTGCCATCGGCCCAGAGCCTTCCGGTCTGGTCCAGGAAGTTGCGCATCTGACCACACATATTGCCGAAACGCGTCGGGGTGCCGAAGATAATCCCGTCGTAGTCCGCCAGCTCGTCCACCGCCGCCACGGCGGCCTCCTGATCCAGTTTCGCCCCCGCCTTCCGCGCCACGTCCTCCGGCATGGTTTCGGGGACGCGCCGGGTATCGACCGTGCACCCTTCGACCGATCGCGCGCCCGCGGCGATCTCCCGGGCCAGCGTCTCGACGTGACCGTGCATGCTGTAGTAGAGGACCAATATCTTCGTTGCCACTTCCGCGCTCCTCGTCTTCTTCGTTGCCTCGGGCCAAAGCAATTCCTGTTCCCACCGCAGGTTGTTCCCTCCGCAGGTTGCGGCGCGCGCGGAGGCAATGTGGGGAGCCGAAGATCGATCGCTCCCTTGCCGAAGCCACGGCAGACGCCTACCTCGCGACCCGGGCAACTGGCACCGCAATTGCTGAACCGGGATTAAAGGAGCGCCACTTGGATCCAGCGGCGCAAAGACCTCGGTGGAGGATTCGCATGCGGCGCTTATATCTCATTGTTCCAAATACCGAATTAACCAACGAGGTGGTCCGGGAGCTGCGCTCCGATGGGGTAGGGGAGAATCACATGCGGCTCTTCGCGCGCCGGCCGAAGCGACTGGGTGCGGCAGCGGCGCCGGTGAGCGAGCTTGCAGCCAACGGCACCGGGCGCAAGACGCGAGCGCTCGCCGG
>JBGSTR010000622.1:0-2555 GCA_041736365.1 Chromatiaceae bacterium
CCCGGGCGCTCCAGCACTGCCGCCACCTCGGCGCGAATCTCGAGGTACCGCTCCCAGATCGACGGCGTGCGTGGGCCGAGCGGCGCCATCAGGTCGTAGCGCACGTCCCGCCGGTGAATGTCCCAGATGTACCCGTACCAGCCCGGCGACACCCCGAGCCGTGACAGCAGGTCGGTGTACAACGCGATCTGCACGCCGTACGTCAGTTTCGGCCTGCCCGGCGAGTCGTCGTCGCCGCCGTCGGAGGCGAGCTCCTTGCCCGCGCCCGACTTGATGTCGATCGCGACGTAGCCGCCCTCCTCCAGGCGCAGCAGGTCCGGTACGCCGAGCAGGCCGTCGACGCTGAGGCGCGCCGAGTAGATCAGCGGCACGCGCTGCTCGATCGCCGCCCGCGTGGCGCGCTCCTTCTCGTCGCCCTCGAGATGCGAGAGATCGAGATACTCCACGCCGAGGCCACCGATCACCTCCGTCTCGTAGAGCGTGCCGCGCTCCCAGAGCATCTCGACGAACGGGCTCACCGGATCGCGCCGGGCCGGGTCGACATGCGCATCCATCGACACCCGGTGTGGGCATGAGAGATGCGCGTAGAGCATCGACGCCGTGATCACGGGCGAGCCCGCTGCGGGGAGTGTCAAGGGGGCGCGTCCAGCTAGGTGAGCTTGAGCGCCGCGAACAGCAGACCCATGCCGATGATCTGCACGGAGCCGAGCCAGATCGTCATGTCCTTGCGCAGCGCGGACAGGCCTGCCACGAGCTCGTGTCGCAGCAGCGAGATATCCGCCTTCGACTCCTGCCGCACAAGCGCCATGTCGGCGCGAAGCTCGGTTCGCAATGCGTCCATGTCGGCTCTGGTCCCGAGGCGCAAGGCTTCCATGTCGGCCTTGGTGGCGAGTCGAGAGGCCTCGACGTCAGCCTTGGTGGCGAGTCGAGAGGCCTCCAGATCCGACTTGGTCGCCTGCCGCAACGCGTCCACGTCGGACTTGGTCGACAGATGGGTGAGCATGTCGCGCTCCAGGGATTCGACCACCGCCCTCGCCTTGTCGGACGGGACGCTGATGCTGACGAGCGCATCATAGAGCGAGTGGCGGTAGGACATACAGGGCACCACGAGACGGAACCGAACAATAGCCCCGGATGTCGTGACGTCCGATCCGCGTACTTGGCGGGTTCATGCAGTTATTCGTCGGCCGGCAAGAATCGCTCAGGCCACGACCCGGATCCACCCCTCCACGCCGGCCAATCCCGCGGCAGCCCGTGCGCTTCGTAATGCAGCAGCGGACACGAATAGCCACGATCGATGCCGATGTAGCGGTCGAATGCGGCCCTCCGACGCTACCGGGGCTCGGCCGCCCGATGCATCGCGTCCACCCGCTCCTGCAGTTCCGGCGTGAACTCGGCGCCGAAGTCTTCCGGCCCGTAGAAGGGACGGATCTCGATCACGGACTCCTCGCCCGGCATCGGATCGGGGCAGCGCTTCACCCATTCGAGCGCCTCGTCCATCGACCTCACATCCCAGACCCAGTAGCCCGCGATCAGCTCATGGGGTTCGGCGAACGGCCCCTCGGTGATTGCCTTCTGCCCGCCGCGGCGGAACGTGACCCGCCTGCCGAATCGGCTCGGCTTGAGACCATCGGCGCTCTTCAGGATGCCCGCCGCCAGCATCTCTTCATTGAAGTGGATCATCCGCTCCATGTCCGCCTGGCTCGGCATCACGCCCGCTTCGCTGCTGCGGGAGGCTTGCACGATCACCATGACTCGCATCGTCGTTCTCCCCGGATGACGGGCCGCAAGCTGACGGTCCTGATGCATGGACGATCGGCCGACGCGAAAGCCGACAAGTGGATGCGATGGCCGTGACCCGGCCGTCTCGATCCCGGGTCCTCGGCCTCCCGCAGGCAGGCGCCAGAAAGCGTGCCGGTTCGCCCGGCCACGCACCCTGCGCAGGCCGTGTCGTGCAAACAACAAACGCACATTGGGCGACGCCGTTGCACCGTTACGGTGCGGCGCCAGGACCTATTCGTGCCGTACTCGCAGCGGCTGGCGAAACGCCGTCTCGCCACCCGATCGAAGCCGCCAGACCTCGGCTCCCACGCACGAAATTTTCAGTAAAGTGCTGTTGCTTCCGACCCACCCCTTCTGGAGAACCGCATGCCCCGTTACCGCCTCGCCGTCGTCGCTTCCTCTGGCATGAGCTTGCTGGGATGGAGCCTCCCCGCCGCGGCACAGCTCGAGGAAGTCACCGTCACCGCCGAACGGCGCGAAACATCGCTGCAGACCGTGCCGGTGGCGATCACTGCGTACACCGCCGAGGATCTCGAGCGCTTCCAGATCGACAGCGTCACCGACATCGACACGTTCGCGCCGTCGCTGCGGGTCATCAACAACGTCGCCAGCTCGAATGCGCTGAACGTCAACCTGCGCGGCAGCACCGAGGCCGGCGGCGCATTCCTGTTCTCCGAGCCCGGCGTCGGTCTCTACCAGAACAGCGTCTACCGCCGCATGGCGGCCGGCAACTTGCAGCTCGCCGACATCGAGCGGATCGAGATCCTGCGCGG
>JBGSTR010000629.1:0-3345 GCA_041736365.1 Chromatiaceae bacterium
GGGCACGAGCGCATCGCTCGGCCCTGGTGGGCCCACCGGCGCCGCGAGCGGCTCGGCCGTCTCCGCCACTGGCACTGGACGAGCAGGAAAAGCAGACGCTGCTGGACACCCTCAACAGCGAACGCTTCGTCGACACGGCGCCCGCGGCCGTGCACGCCACGCTGCTTGACGAGGGGGTCTATCTCGGCTCGGTGCGCACCATGTACCGGATGCTGGCGGCCCATGGCGGCTGTCGCGAACGGCGCAACCAGCTCACCCATCCGCTCTACACCAAGCCCGAGCTGCTCGCGCTGGGGCCCAACCAAGTCTGGTCCCGGGACATCACCAAGCTCAAGGGGCCGCTCAAGTGGACGTGCTTCCATCTCTACGTGATCCTGGACATCTTCAGCCGCTACGTCGTTGGCTGGCTCATCGCCCCTCGCGAGAGCGCCGAGCTGGCCCAGCAGCTCATCGCCGACACCGTCTCGCGACATGCCGTCGAGCCCGGCATGCTGACCCTGCACGCCGATCGAGGCGCGGCCATGCGCTCCAAACCGGTGGCCAGCCTGCTGGTCGATCTGGATGTCGCCAAGAGCCACAGCCGCCCTCACGTCTCCGACGACAACCCGTTCTCGGAGTCACAGTTCAAAACCATGAAGTACCGGCCCGACTTCCCCGAGCGCTTCGGCTGCATCGAGGATGCACGCACCCATTGCCAAGCCTTCTTTGCCTGGTACAACGCGGTGCACCGCCACTCGGGCATCGCCCACATGACGCCACACAGCGTCCACTACGGCCTCGCACAGGCCATCCGTGTCACGCGCCAGGCCACCCTCGATGCCGCATTCCTGGCCAACCCCAACCGCTTCAAGGGCAAGGCTCCACAGCTGCTGGCACTGCCTATAGCCGCTTGGATCAACCCTCCACCACAGGAGAAACATCAGACCCCAGACCCGCAACCTTGCGCAGTAAATTCATGACGCCAGGTGACGCAAAGTCATTGACACGTTCCGGCGGTCGATTCCGAATCCCTCCTCGAGTTGCTTGCGAACACCGTTCGTTGCCATGCTGAACATTGCGCGGAATCAGCAGTTTTGCGACCAAATGCTGCATTCGTTGTGCGCGGCGAAGAGTCGAAATCGATCAACCATCCACCCCACGGTCGGTCGTCCCGGGGGGTATCCTGGGGGGCGATGCCGGCGGAAGGTTTCCTAAGTTCGCTAGCGCACCGAAGGCACCTGCCATTCGGCGTAGATTTCACAGCACGGGTCGCGGTCGACGACACGCCTGCCTCCGGTCGCTTGCGACCCAACGAAATAAGGTAACCGAGGGCGGCGCAACGGCAAGGGATCGTAAACACACAACAGGTGACATGATGATGAACAAGCTCGCAGCATTGATTCTTCTGGTCGCGATCGGCGGATTGTCCGGCTGCAATACGATCGAGGGTGCCGGCAAGGATATCCAAAGCGGTGGAGACGCCGTGAGCGATACCGCCAGGGACGTTAAGAAGGAGATGTAAGCGGCACGGAGGCGAAAAACGATCCTCAACTACTGGAGCAGTGATCATGCATTTGGATTTTACCAAGCACAACATCGGCAACAACGATCGTCTGATCCGCGCGGCGCTAGGCGTTCTGCTGATCGCCAGCTTCTTCTTCGGAGGCCACTGGGTTTTAGGACTGATCGGCGCGGTGCTGCTCGGCACCGCCGGATTCCGGTTCTGCCCGGCCTACGCGCTATTTGGGTTTAGCTCCGAAAAAACCGTGGTTCCCGTGCGCAAGTAGCGACCACCAACCGAGCCCGCTCGAAAGGATGGGGCAATGGCAGGGAACGTCCGCAGGGACGGGCGACAACGAGCTACTCAGTCGGTGCGGTATGTTAGCCAGCGCACCGACATGGCCGGTCCCTTCGGACTACTCTTGGCAGGTTCGCGGCGGACCCTCTCGTCACCCCAGACGACCCGAGTTGGGCTGGGGCGATCCAACCGAGGCCGCCTCCAATACTCCCTGCGGTACTCGCCGCACGGCAGTCCGATCCATACTGGAGCAACAGCTAATGTATATGAAGCAAAAGATCCTTACCTCCGCCGCCGTCCTGGCCATCGGCCTGTCCGGCATGCCCTTGGCGCAGAGTGCCTCGGACCAGACCGCCGGCGCAGCGGCAACCCCAATGCAGGCGGATGAGACCACCGCCACGGCGACTCAGCAGTCGGCCGACGCCGCCGAGCAGTACAAGCATATGAAGGTGGACGAGGCCACCGCCGCCGACGAAAAGTTTCATGCCAATCGCACCCAAGCCAACATGATTGCTCGCGACAAAGCAGAGGCAGAGGCCGCGGCGGCGATCAAGGAGTCGCAGGTTGCGACGGAAAGGGCGAACGCCGAAAAATAGGGCGGAGCGAAGACCGACAGTCCTCGGCAACGGCAGGCGCGATAGCGTTGTTGTTGACGCCGGTTCGGCGCAGGCTTTGAATCGGGGGGGTTAGCGGGTGTGGCGGTACCGCTCCACCGCGCCCGCCCGAGTCGCCCTCCTCCATTCCGCTGGGCCGACGGCAGCCTTGCTCGCCCGTCAAACGATCCCGAAGCGCCACCGCTCGTCTGTCACGGCGCTTGCCGCCCGGATCGATCCCCGAAACCCCTCGCCTGTCCGGCGCATGATGACCTGATGCGCAATTCGACTCCCGCGGCTGCCCCGCAGGTGGCGGGGACCTGATGTCCGAACGTCTGTCCGCGCCTACAGTAAATGGATGGACGCCCTGTTCGCCGCAACCGGCAGCATGGCGTTCTTCAGCTCGGCGGCATGTCCGTCGTCCCGTGGCGGGGCGGCGGCAGATACCCGCCAGGTCGCGGGCAATGTGCGGCAGCAGACAGACGGCGACCAGGGTTCCCCTTAACCTCCAAGCATCGGAGGCAACCTGCCTGCGGCGCAGTGCCCGCAACCGGGCACTTGCCCGACGGTTGGCATCCGTGCGGTCTTGGCCGAAGACGTGGGTGGCGCGACACCGCCGACACGGCCTGCCGATGCACCCTCCCCTGCGGACACGCAGATCATTACGACTACGAGGTAGGAGTCATGAAGCCAGTCAAATTCGTCGGCACAGCCGTGGCTATTGGTGCGTTGCTTGCCGCACTGTCCGGCTGCGAGAAGCAGGAAGGACCGGTCGAGCAAGCCGGGAAGGGAATCGACAACGCGGTCGAGCACGCCGGAGACCAGATGGAAAAGGCCGGTGACAGCGTCAAGGACGCGACAACACCCGCAAACAAATAACCCGCGCATCGAAGCGCTCCATGTCCGCGGATGCAAGGAAGAAGGCACCACCGCCACGCCCTTCGACAAGAAGGTGCTGAATGATCCGGGCCGCCT
>JBGSTR010000652.1:0-10083 GCA_041736365.1 Chromatiaceae bacterium
CGATGACCGCCAGATGCTCGGTGCCCAGCGCGATGCCTTCGCGGACGGCCAGTGCCGCGGCTACGTCGAGGTCCCATCCGCCCGGGTCGAGTAGGTAGCCGAGGTGATCGGTGGCGATGGTGCGCCCCGAAACCAGCAGCGGTGTCGCCACCACCTCAGCACCCATGCGTCGCGTCCAGCGAAAGCCAGACCCGCCCGGCGTCCACGCGCACCGGGAAGCTGGGCACGCAGCCCTCGTCCGGTGCCTGCACCTGGCCCGAGTGCAGCTCCAGGCACCAGTTGTGCAGCGGACAGGCGACGCTGCGCCCGTAGACGATGCCCTCGGACAGGGGGCCGCCCTTGTGCGGGCAGCGGTTGAGGAGTGCGAAGACCTCGTCCTCCCCGGTGCGGAACAGGGCGATGTCCCCGCCCTCGCGCCTTACGACACGTGAGCCCAGTCGGGGGATATCGGTCACGGCCCCGATCTCGATCCAGATCCCGTTCTCTACTGCTGATGACATGAATGTGCCTCGAATGTCCGTTGTGCCGCCGGTGTGCCCGCGCCCGGTCTATGCGGTCACCTGTCCCAAGGGCTTGAACTCGTGCGCCTGCGCCCCGTCGGCCCGCTCCTTCCAGGGATCGACCTGGGCCAGCCGCTGGGAGGCGAGGAAGCGCTCGTACAGGAGCTTGCGTCCGGCCTCGTCCTCGACCACCCGGCGTTTGATGTAGGACAGCCCGACCCGCTCGACCCAGGGTGCGGTGCGCTCCAGGTAGCGGGCCTCCTCGCGGTAGACCTGCATGAAGGCGCCGCAGTATTCCTTGACCTCCTCGGCGGTCTGTACCCGGCACAGCACATCGGTGGCGCGCACCTTGACCCCGCCGTTGCCGCCGATGTGCAGCTCCCAGCCGGAGTCGATGCCGACCACGCCGAAGTCCTTGATGGTCGCCTCGGCGCAGTTGCGCGGGCAGCCGGAGACGGCGAGCTTGAACTTGTGCGGTGTCCACGAGCCCCAGGTCAGCTCTTCCAGCTCGATGCCCATGCGCGTGGAGTCCTGCACCCCGAAGCGGCACCACTCGGAGCCGACGCAGGTCTTTACCGTGCGCATGGCCTTGCCGTAGGCGTGCCCGGAGACGAAACCGGCATCGCTGAGATCGCGCCAGATGTCGGGGAGCTGCTCCTTGGTGAGCCCCAGCAGGTCGATGCGCTGGCCGCCCGTGATCTTGACCGTGCGTACCCGATACTTCTCCGCCGCGTCGGCGATGGCCCGAAGCTGCGCGGGCGAGGTCTCGCCGCCGAAGATGCGCGGGATGACCGAGTAGGTGCCGTCCTTCTGGATGTTGGCGTGGGCGCGCTCGTTGATGAAGCGCGACTGGGGGTCGTCGGCGACCTCGGTCGGCCAGGTGGAGAGTAGGTAATAGTTGATGGCTGGACGGCAGACCTGGCAGCCGTCGGGGGAGCGCCACTCCATGGACTGAAACACCGCCGGCAGCGAGATCAGGCGGCGCTCGCGGATGGCGTCGCGGACCTGGTCGTGGGTGTAGTCGGTGCACTTGCAGAGTGGCTTGGCCTCGGGGGCCGAGTAGTCGCTGCCCAGGGTCGAGGCCAGGAGCTGCTCCACCAGACCGGTGCAGGACCCGCAGGAGGCGGCTGCCTTGGTGTGGGCCTTGACCTCCTCCAGGGTGAACAGCCCCTTGCTGGTGATGGCGTTGACGATGGTCCCCTTGCACACGCCGTTGCAGTCGCACACCTGCATGTCGTCGCTCATGAGCGACGCCTGGGACTGGCCGCCGTGGCCGGCGTCGCCCAGGTGCGCCTGGCCGAACAGCAGGTCCTCGCGCATGTCGGCGATATTGGTGCCCTCGCGCATGAGCTGGAAGAACCAGGCCCCGTCGATCGTATCGCCGTAGAGCACGGCGCCGTCGAGCTTGTTGTCGCGGATCACCAGCTTCTTGTAGATCCCGGCACCGGGGTCTTGGTAGAGGATCTCCTCGGTGCCCTCGCCACCCTGGTAATTGCCGGCGGAGAAGAGGTCGATGCCGGTGACCTTGAGCTTGGTGGAGGTCACCGACCCTTGATAGCGCCCGTAGCCGAGTCGCGCCAGATGGTTGGCACACACCTTGGCCTGCTCGAACAGCGGGGCGACCAGCCCGTAGCAGACCCCGCGATGCTGGACGCACTCCCCGACCGCGTAGATGCGCGGGTCGTAGGTGAGCATGGTGTCGTCGACCACGATCCCGCGCTCGCAGTAGAGCCCGGCCTCCCGGGCGAGGGTCATGCTGGGGCGGATGCCCACGGCCATCACCACCAGGTCCGCCGGGATCTCCTCGCCGTCGGCGAAGCGCACCGCCCGTACCCGGTTGTCGCCCAGGATGGCCGCGGTCTGGGCCGGCATGCGGAAGGTCAGCCCGCGCGTCTCCAGCGAGGCCTTGAGCAGGGCTGCGGCGGCCGGGTCGAGCTGGCGCTCCATCAGGGAATCCAGGAGGTGGACGACCGTCACCTCCATCCCCTGGCGCAACAGACCGTAGGCCGCCTCCAGACCGAGCAGGCCGCCGCCGATGACCACCGCGCGCTGGTGGTCCACCGCCGCGGCGAGCATGGTGTCGACGTCGGCGATGTCGCGATAGCCGAGCACCCCCGTTAGGTCCGAGCCCGGCACCGGGATGATGAAGGGGTTGGAGCCGGTGGCGAGCAGCAGGCGGTCGTAGGGCACGCTGCGGCCGGAGCGTGAGCGCACCAGTCGCTTGACCCGATCGATGGCCTCCACCGGGTCCCCCGTGTGCAGCGTGATCCCGTGCTCGGCGTACCAGTCGCGGCTGTTCAGCACGATCTCGTCCACCGTCTTCTCGCCGGAAAGCACCGGGGAGAGCAGGATGCGGTTGTAGTTGGGGTGGGGCTCGGCGCCGAAGACGGTGATGTCGTAGAGGTTCGGCTCCAGCTTGAGCAGCTCCTCCACGGTGCGCATTCCCGCCATGCCGTTGCCGATCAGCACCAGGCGTTCTTTCATGCCATTACTCCTCCGCTGCGAGGCGTCCACGGGGATCGCCATGCCGACGCGCAATAAAAAAGGCGTACGCCCTCGATCCTGAGGGACCGGGGGACGAACGCCTTTGTTCGGATAGGGTGACGGACCGCCGTTGGCCCGACCTTGCGCTAGGGGCTAGCAACCCATGTGCCAGGGGTCGCCGGTCAGCAGGCGCTGGCAGTTGCGCCGATCAACGCCCCGCAAGCCCGCACCAAGCCGGTGCGTGTTGGCCTCGGGCACACCGGGATGGTGCGATAGAGCCGCCGCCGGATCGACCGAGTGACGCTCGACGCTGGGCGAGCAAGCGTACCGTTCGGGCCGCGGTCGTCGACGCTATTGCAGCAGCGCGAGCAGCTCGGTGACGCTACAGTCGCGGTAGTCGTCGATCACCCGGCGGACGCCCGCAAGCTCGCTCAAGGTCTCGCGGTCGAGCGAGGTGGTGATGGCTACCGTCGCCATTCCGGCGCGCCGCGCGGCCTCGAGCCCGGAGCTGGTGTCCTCGAACACCAGGCATCGCCCGGGTGCGACGCCCAGACGCTCCGCGGCCTCCAAGAACAGATCCGGCGCCGGCTTGGCGTGCGCTACCTCCCCGCCGCCGACCACGACCGAGAAAAACCGGCGCAAGTCGCAGCCGTCCAGGGTGAACTCGATATTCGGCGGATCGGCGGAGGTCGCAACGGCCAGGGCGACGCCTTGCTCGCCCGCCGCTTCGAGCAGGTCGGTCAGGCCGGGAATGGGGCGTTGGTGCGGTCCGAACAGGGCACGATAGCGGGCCTCCTTGGCCATCCCGCGGCGGGTGGCCTCGGCGGGTGACATCGCATCGCCGAGGACCTCGGCAAAGATCGCCTCGTTGGTCCGGCCCGCGAGCCGCCGGTGGAACTGCTCCGCGTCCATGTCGATGCCGAGCTCATCAAGGATCGCGAACCAGGTCTGCATATGCCAGCGCATGTTGTCGACCATGGTCCCGTCCATGTCGAAGATAAAGGCGGTGTTGCTGATCGGAGGACTCCCGGTGCGGCGGCTGCTGGTCTCGCCCCCGGTTTACGGGCGCGTGCGGATTCGTCAAGATTCAGGCCGCCCCGGCAGCGGGCGGATGGCCGGAGGGCTGGTGCCGATTGTCGGTGCCGACGTTCCGGACGTCCAGGATCGCACGATTCGGCCCAAGTTTTCGGGAGGCGGAGCGGCGCGGTCGCCGCTCGTCCGATCACAGCCTCAACCATCAGGAGCCGGCAATGCCGAAAAAGCTGCAATTCGTCGTAGGTGTCCTGCTGGTTGCGTTGCTCGCCGGCTGTGCCAGCCTCACCAAGTCCTGGATTGCGCCGAAGGTAGCCCTATCGGGGTTGCAGGTGAAGGAGCTGGGACTCGCCCGGCAGACCTTCCTCGCGACCCTGCTGGTGAAAAACCCCAACGACCGCGCGCTTCCGATCAAGGCTATGACCTATGTCCTCAGCCTGGAAGGCAACGAGGTGGCACGGGGCGACAGCACCCTGGAAAAGCAGATTCCCGCCTTCGGCGAGGCGAACGTGGACGTCGAGGTGGTGAGCGGTCTGCTCGACCTGGCGGCGCGGCTGCCGGCCCTGGCCCTCAAGGACGAGCCGCTGGGCTGGACGATTGCCGGAACATTCACGCTCACCGGCGGACTCATCACCCTGCCCTATCGTTACTCCGGAACGATTGACCCGGTCGCCCTGATGTCCGGCGCGATGCGCTGAGCGCCAATTACAGTCCATTGGCGGGTAGCGAGGGTCTTCCGCGTGACCGAGGCCACAAGGCGCAGTCTTGGCAGCCGGTATCCTCAAGGATCACCGCGCGCGGCGGTCTTGTGTCTGGGGCAACACGGCGGAGAAAAACTCGTGGACACCAATCTGTCCCACCTGGCGGGCGCGGACACCGATCATGCCCTGGAGATCGCCCCGCGAGTCTGGTGGGTGGGACATGTCCTGGAAGACGACATCTTCCAATGTCACGTCTATCTCATCGAGCAGGGCGACCAGTCGATCCTGTTCGACCCCGGATCGCGACTCACCTTCCCCGGGACCCTGCGCAAGATAGAGGAGGTGGTCCCGTTCAACCACATCCGCTATTTCGTCTGTCACCACCAGGACCCGGACATCGCTGCCGTATTGCCGCTGATCGATGACATGATCGAGCGCGACGACGCGGTCGTGGTGACGCACTCGCGAACCTCGGCGCTGCTCAAGCACTACGGTCTCGCGCTCCCCTTTTGGCTGGTGGAAGAGCACGACTGGCGCCTCGCCCTGGAGGATCGCGAGCTGCGCTTCATCTTCACGCCCTATGCCCACTTTCCAGGCGCCATCGCCACCTTCGACCCATCCACCGGGGTGCTGTTTTCCAGCGATCTGTTTGGCGGCTTCACCGAGCGGCCGACCCTGGTGGCCCGGGACGAGTCGCACTTCGAGGCCATGCGTCCCTTCCACGAGCACTACATGCCGAGCCGGGACATCCTCGACTATGCCTTGGGCCAATTCGCCCACTACCCGGTGCGCGTCATCGCCGCCCAGCACGGGTCCATTATCCCCGAGCGGCTGGTGCCCTTCCTAACAGAGAAGCTGCGCCATCTGGATTGCGGCATCTACCTGTTCGCGCAGGAAAATACCGATATACGCAAGCTCTCGCGGCTCAATCAGACGCTGCGCGAGATCACCCGGGCTATGCTCCTGTACCGCGACTTCAGAGACATTGCCGATCAATTGCTGCGGGTGGTGCAGAACAACCTCCCCACCGACCGCATCGACTATTACGCCCGGCTGGAAGACGGCGAAAGCCTGACCCTATCGCACGAGACGCGATTCTCGGGGCATCCCATGGAGGTTCCGCCCGATATCGCCCGCATCCTCGGGCGCACCCGCGCCGACTGGCGGTCGGCGCACGCCAACGATGCGAGCTTCGCAACGCATCGCCTCCACGGCGACGCCTTCTGCAGTCGGCCGGACGGCGACGGTGGCATGGCGCTGACCCTGCCCCTGTTCTCACCGACAGATCAGCGACTCGATGCGGCCGCCGTGATCCATCTTTCACATCCCATCGAGATCACCCCGGACGAGGTTCGGGTGATCCAGCAGCTTGCCATGCCCCTGCAGGTGGCGCTGGAACGGGAGGTGATCTACCGTACCATCGAGGCCGAACGCGCCCGCGCCTATCAGCGCTCCATCCGCGACCCGCTCACCGGGCTGTTTAATCGGGTCTATATGCAGGATGCCCTGACCCGCCATTGCACTATCCACGATCGAGACGATACCGCCCCGGTGGCCGCGGCGATGTTGGACCTCGATCATTTCAAGCGGGTCAACGACAACCACGGCCACGCGGCGGGGGACGCGGTGTTGCGCCAGGCCGCGCAACTGCTGCGCGATAACGTGCGCGAGTCGGACGTACCGGTACGCTTCGGAGGCGAGGAGTTCATCCTATTTCTGGTTGGCGCCTCCGCATTCGGCGCCGCGGAGCACGCCGAACGCGTGAGGCGCGCGATCGAGCGGCATCCATTTGAGCTCGCCGACGGCCTGCGTCTGGATGTCACCGCCAGCATCGGCGTCGCCGTGCGCGAGCGCCACGAGCCCCTGGATGCGCTGATCCGCAGGGCCGACGAGGCACTCTATATGGCCAAGGAGGCGGGTCGCAATCGGGTTGAGCTGGCCCCTAGTTGATGTTGACGCGTACGCCGGGAGCAGCGCCTTGGTCACGTCCTTCGCTGCTCAACCTGTATGCCGACGGGGGTGCATCTCGATGCGCGTGCTGATCATTGGCCTGTTCGTCGCCGCCGCGTTCTGCGCTCAGGCCCGCGACGACCGGGACGTTTTGTATCAGGTGTCGACCATCGACGCCCTGCTGTCGGGAATCTACGACAGCGTCGCGACCGTCGACGAAGTGCTCCGCCATGGCGGGTTCGGCCTTGGCACCTTCGCTGCCGTCGATGGGGAAATGATGGTGCTCGACGGGGTCGTCTATCGGGCCACCTTCGGCGGATCCGTGAACGTCATGCCGCCCTCGACGGGCACTCCGTTCATGGCGGTGACGCAATTCGTGCCCGATCGCGTGCTTGATGCGCCGGAGCTGCGGGGCTACGCGGCGTTCTCGGATTGGCTCGAAGGGAATCTGCCGAGGAGGAATATCGCCTATGCCGTACGCGTGGATGGGCGCTTCGCGAACATCACCTATCGCAGCGTCGCGCGCCAGCAGAAACCCTATCCGCCGTTGTCGGAAGTCACGCGGAATCAAGCCGTTTTCGAGGGCAAGGATGTCGAGGGTACACTGATGGGCTTCTGGTGCCCGGCGTTCATGAACGGCGTCAACGTGGCTGGCTTGCACCTGCACTTTCTCTCCACGGACCGGAGCCACGGCGGGCATGTGCTGGACCTGTCGCTGGCCGCGGCAACGGTCGGCATTGATGACACCAACGGTAGGGACGTGCAGCTGCCGATGGTTCCGGCGTACCTGAATGCCGATCTCGACGCCGAGAGTGGCAACGATTTGCAGCGTGCAGAGCGGGGGGGAGCTGCTTCCGATGCATTCGCGCACTGAGAACGTCTGTTCCGACTTCCGTCACCGTGTCGGGCGGCGCCGTGCCGTGGGCCCCCAAACACATTCGCGACCCCAAAAAAAGGCCCGCCGGATGGCGGGCCTGATTCCCCAAAGGGGAAACTCGAGGACTAGAGCTCAAGCTGCATGCGCAGCTTCTTCATCGCATTCTTTTCGATCTGGCGAATACGCTCGGCGGACACGCCGAACTCTTGGGCCAGCTCGTGCAGCGTCTGTTTGTTGTCCGTGAGCCAACGCTCGCGCAGGATGGTCTTGCTGCGCTCATCCAGGCCCTGCAGCGCGGAATAAAGACGCTCGCGCTGATTGCGGTCCGTATCCTCGCGCTCGAGGATCTTCGCCGGCTCCATGCGCGAATCCGGCAGATAGCTCGAGGGTGCCGACGGACCGTCCTCGTCGTCGTCATAGCCGTCAAATGCCAGATCCTGGTTGGAGAGCCGCGACTCCATCTCGAGCACCGTCTCGGGCTTGACGCCGAGATCCCGCGCCACGTCCTCCACCTCTTCCTTAGTGAACCAGCCGAGCCGCTTCTTGGCGCTGCGCAAATTGAAGAACAGCTTGCGCTGCGCCTTGGTCGTGGCGACCTTGACGATGCGCCAGTTCCGCAGGATGTATTCGTGGATCTCCGCCCGAATCCAGTGCACCGCGAAGGAAACCAGTCGCACACCAACGTCCGGATCGAAGCGCTGGACGGCCTTCATCAGACCGACCGACCCTTCCTGGATCAGATCCGGAAGCGGCAAACCATATCCCAGGTACCCGCGCGCGATTCGAATTACAAACCGCAGATGCGACATCACCATCCGCCGCGCCGCTTCCACGTCGTTGTTGTCCCGGAGTGCGGTCGCGAGCGACTTTTCCTCCTCCGGGGTCAACACCGGTACCTGGTAGGCGGAGCTGATGTACGCGTCGATGCTACCGGTAGGCATTAGGACTAGGTCTCTGGCCATTGTGTTCTGCACCTGATGATTAACTCTGGGAAATAGCCTAGCACTTTGCTCTGGAATTTGCCAGGGTGAAAACGAGATTTTCCTGTGCAAACCATTACAAAAGTTTAACAACCCCTAGAAAACACGCGGTTCCTGAGCGAGATACCGCCGTTGGGCTTGTTCATCGAATGTTCCGATCAGGATAATCGGGATCGCAAATGAAGGTAATAAATTTAACAAAAACAATGTATTGCTAATTTTATTCCTGAGCGGGGAGAAATTTTCGTCGTTTCGGAGACCCTTGGTCAAACAGGGTGATTCTCGCTCCAACCCTGTTCAACGGCAGGTCGGGGTCGCGTGTACCTAAGACAAGCAGGGATCAACCCGGTTCCGCGCCTCGCAGATGGCGACCAACGGCGATCCAGCTCCCGACCAGCCCGAGCAGCATGCTGCCTCCGAAGATGCTGCCCAGTGCCGCCGGACCGAGACCCGCGAGCCGGAAATCGCTTTGGTAAAGCGAGGCAAGGTGCGACGCGGGACCCTGAAGCAGCGCCAAGCCGATGGTCACCAGGATCCAGGCGCCGATGCCGCCGAGCAGGCCGTACCAGGCTCCGGCGTAGAGAAACGGGCGGCGGATGAAGGCCGCGGTTGCGCCGACCAGCTCCATGATCTCGATCTCGCTGCGCCGGTTGAGGATCTCCAGTCGGATGGTGTTGCCGACGATTAGCAGTACGCCCATCCCGAGCAGCACCGCGAGCAGCAGAACGCCGGTCTGCGCGAGGTCGAGAATCGCCTGAAAGCGCACTAGCCACTGGGTGTCCATGCGTGCGAAGTCCGCGCCCGGAAGCTGCATGAGGCGTTCCTGCAGGACCTCCACGCGCTGCGGCGTCGAGAACTCGGATTGAGGAAAGAGTGCCAGCACCGCCGGCAGCGGATTGTTCTTGAGATGGATCAGGGCGGCCTGGAACCCGCTTTGGTCACGGAACTCCGCCAGTGCCTGCTCGCTGCTGATCACCTGCACGCGGGCCAGCTCCGGCCACGCCCGCAGCTCGGTGGCCAGCTTCTCGGCCTGGTCTTGGGTCACCTCCGGCTGCAGAAACAGCGAGACGGCCGCGGCCTGATCCCAGCCGCCGGCGAGCGTGCGTAGATTCACCGTCAGCACGTACAGCCCCGCGGGAAAGGCGAGTGCGACCGCGATGACCGCAAGCGTCATGAACGTCGGCAGCGGTGTCTGCATGAGGCGACCGAGGGTCGCGATGGCACTCTGCAGATGGCGGCGCACCCAGAGCCCGGGCAGCTCGGTAATGCCGGGTGCGCTGCGGCGCCGGGCGCGGGTCTTCGCCACCGCTACCAAGCCCCCGAGTCGTTGACGATGCGTCCATCGTCGAGCGTGAAGGTGCGGTAGGGCATCGACGCGATCAGGCCCAGGTCGTGGGTGGCGATGAGCAGCGTCACGCCCACCTGGTGGAAACGCTCGAACAGCTCGAAGATCTCGCGCGAGAGATCGGGGTCGAGGTTGCCCGTGGGCTCGTCGGCCAACACCAGCGGCGGGCGCGCCACGATGGCCCGGGCAATGCCCACACGTTGCTGCTCGCCGC
>JBGSTR010000681.1:0-5786 GCA_041736365.1 Chromatiaceae bacterium
GCCCGCGTGCACCTGCGCCTTCACCACCCAACGCGACCCGCCGAGGGACGCGCAAGCGGCGGTCGCGGCCTCGGGCGTGGACACGGTCACACCTTGGGGAACGGGGATATGGTAATCCTTGAACAGTTGTTTTGATTGGTATTCGTGTAGGTTCATGGGCACTCAATCGGTGGCTGGTAATCAAGGGATGCGGGCTCGTTTTCCGCAATCCCGCGTAGTTTGGTCTATTTCTGGGCGGTTGCCAAAGAACGCCCGAATCGACAGGCAATTGCGCGTGTCTGCGACCATCGGCACGGCAGCGATTTGGCCGCGCGGCGTCGCGCGGGCATCCAACGTAGATGTGCCATACGACTTCCGCTTCAAGCTCCGTGCGCCGGACGCGCGCACCCCGTCACCATGTTGAACGAGGGCACCGTGTCACTTCCGGAAACCTCCGCGCGGGGCTATGGCGGCGTGGCCGGCTCGGGTCACGTTGCCGGAGATGGCACCTACCCCACCTGGGGCGCCTTACGCTGGTTGTTCTTCTTTCGGCTGCTGCTGGTGGTCGGCCTGACCCTGGTGCTGTCGCCAAACAACGTCGACAACCCCTTCGTCACCCGGGCCAACGCGAACATGGCCTGGGACGTGCTGGTCGTTTACGCGATTCTCGTCCTCGTCTCCGGCCTGGGACTCTACACACGTTGGCCGAGCCGAGAGAACCAAGTCGCCTTGGCCGTGTTTGTCGACATCTTTATCTTCACCTTGCTGATGCACGCCGGCGGCGGGGTGACCAGCGGCCTCGGGGTGTTGATCGCGGTCGCGGTGGCCGCGGGCGCGATGATGATGGAGGGCCGCCTGTCGTTGCTGTTCGCATCGATCGGCACCCTCGCAGTGATCACGCAGCAGGTCTACATGCAGCTCCAGGGCGATCTGCCGACCATGGGCTTGACCCATGCGGGGCTGCTCGGCTCGATGTTCTTTGCGGTGGCGCTCCTCTCGCACATTCTCTACCGCCGGGTTCGCGATGCGGAGTCCCTGGCCGCGCGGCGCAAGGTAGACATCGACGACCTCTCCAAGCTCAACGAGTTCGTGCTGCAGAACATGAGCACGGGTGTCGTGGTGGTGGACGGCGAGCGCCGGATGCGGCTCATGAACCAGGCCGCCAAGGACCTGTTGGAGGCACCCGCGGCGCGGCCGGGGGAGGCGTTGAGCGAGATCTCCCCGGAGGTGGCGCAGTGGCTCAACGAGCATGTACAACCGGCTGCGGTGCAGGGCGGGAGCGTGCGCATCGACGACCGCGAGATCAAGCCCTCGCGGCAGCTGCTCGGCGACTATCGAGCCGCCGGCGTGCTCATCTACCTGCGCGACAATCAGGAGCTGGTCAAGGAGGCGCAGCAGTTCAAGCTCGCCGCACTCGGTACGCTCACGGCGAGCATCGCGCACAACATCCGCAATCCGCTGAGCTCGATCTCCCACGCCGGCCAACTGCTGGCCGAATCCGACTCCCTGCACGAAGACGACCAGCATCTGCTCGGCATCATCCGCCGCAACAGCCTGCGCATCGACGAAATCGTGCAGAGCGTGCTGCAGCTCTCGCGCCGCAACCAGGTTGCACCCCAAGCGGTTGACCTGACGACCTGGCTCGAGGATTTCTGCACGGACTTTCGCGAGGCCCATGGACTCGCGGAGGACCGTCTGGTGCTCGAGCACGCGCCCGCGCCGATGGTCGAGGAGCTCGATCCCCGCCATCTGCACCAGATCGTCGCCAACCTGTGCGAGAACGCACTGGTGCACGCGGGGTCGCCGGACGCGCCGCCGACGATCCGTATCCGGCTCGCCCGCAGCGAGCCGCATGATCGAACGCTGATCGAGATCATCGACGACGGACCCGGCATCGACGACGAAACCGCGCGCGAGATCTTCTCGCCCTTTTTCACGACCAAATCGACCGGCACGGGACTCGGGCTGTACATCTCGCGCGAGCTGGCGGAGACCAACGGCATCCGCCTCCAGTACAGCCGCACCCAACCGACCGGAAGCTGTTTCAGACTCACGTTTGTCGGCTAGCCGCGCAGGCGCCGGGGCGGCGGCGGCCGAGGCGATCACAGCGAGAACCGGCACGAGATCTTCCGCGCGAGCGGGTCGAACCCGAATCACGAACATCAGCCAGAACCTGGAATGCCGAAATGAACAAGGCTCATGCACTAGTCATCGACGACGAGTCGGACATCCTCGACCTCCTGAAGATTACCTTGGGACGCATGGATGTGCGTGCCTCGACAGCGATGAGCGTCGCCGAGGCGAAACGCCAGCTCCAGCGCGATCGTTTCGACCTGTGCCTGACGGACATGAATCTGCCCGACGGCAACGGCATCGATCTGGTCCGCCACATCAACGAGCACTTCCCGGATCTTCCGGTCGCGATGATTACCGCGCACGGCAACATGGACTCGGCGGTCGCGGCGATGAAGGCGGGCGCGTTCGATTTCGTCCCCAAACCGGTGGACCTGCAATTGCTGCGGCGTCTAGTGACCTCGGCGCTGAAGCTGCGGGGCCGCAGCTTCGGGAGCGTCGACACCGCGAGCGAAGCCGCGGCTCGACTGCTGGGCGACTCGCCGCAGATGCAGGAGATTCGCTCCATGACGGCGAAGCTCTCGCGCAATCAGGCCCCGGTGTTCGTCACCGGCGAGAGCGGCACCGGTAAGGAGCTGGCCGCGCGCCTGATCCACTCACTCGGCCCGCGTGCCGAGGGCCAGTTCGTCCCCGTGAACTGCGGCGCCATCCCCCAGGAGCTGGTGGAGAGCGAGCTGTTTGGACACAAGAAGGGCAGCTTCACCGGCGCCGTCAGCGACAAGGAGGGGCTGTTTCAGACCGCCGAGGGCGGCACCCTTTTCCTCGATGAGGTCGCCGACCTGCCCTTGCAGGCCCAGGTGAAGCTGTTGCGGGCGATCCAGGAAAAGAGCGTGCGCTCGGTCGGCGCCCAGCAGGAGGTTCCGGTGGACGTGCGCATCATCAGCGCCAGCCACCGGGATCTGAACGAGGAGGTTGACCGCGGGCGATTCCGGCAGGATCTCTTCTATCGTATCAACGTCATCGAGCTGCGCATGCCGTCGCTGCGGGAGCGCCCGCAGGACATCCCCGTGCTGGCCGCCAGCATGTTGCAGCGAGTCTCCCGGCTGCACCCCGATCGACCACCGATGGAGCTTTCCGAGCCCGCAATGGAGGCACTGAAACGACACGGCTTCCCGGGCAACGTTCGCGAGCTGGAGAACATCCTCGAGCGTGCAATCGCGCTCGGCGACGGACCCGTGATCACCCCCAACGACCTCTACCTTCCCCAAACCGAAACGGCTTCCGCCGCACCCGCGGCCGTTCCCCGTCCGGATGCGGGCGTCGCGCTCGAGGACTATCTGGGCGAGGTCGAGAAGAAGGCCATCCTCAAGGCACTCGACGAGACGCGGTGGAACCGCACCGCGGCGGCCAAACAGCTCGGCATGACCCTGCGCTCCCTGCGCTACCGTCTCGACAAGCTCGGGATCGAGTGACACCGGGTTCGCCGCGGCCGAGTCGCGGCGAACCACACAGCCGAATCTGCACACCGGGTGCCGGGCGCGCTAGACTTCGTGCCTGTTCGCGATGTTTTGATCCCGCGCGCCGTGGGCGGCGACCGATCCAATACGCGCTCCTGCTCGTTCGCCACCCCGGGTTCCGAATTGACGCCGATGAAGCCACGCTCACTCGATCCATCGCCCGCGACCGCAGAAGCGGTCGCCGAGCGCGATCCCTTCGTGGCCTGGGTACGCGAGGCGACGCCGTACATCCACGCCCATCGGGGCCGAACGTTCGTCATCGCTTTCGGCGGAGAGGCGGTCTCCGACCCGCTTTTTCCTGAGCTGGTCCACGACATCGCCCTGCTCCACGGGCTGGGCATCCGACTGGTGCTGGTGCACGGCGCGCGTCCCCAGATCGAGGCACGGCTGGAGCAACGAGGCGTGGAGATGAGCTACGTGAACGGCGTGCGCATAACAGACGACGCCGCCCTCGCGTGCGTGAAGGAGGCGGCGGGCGCGGTGCGGGTCGAGATCGAGGCACTGCTCTCGCTGGGGCTCGCGAACTCGCCGATGGCGGGGGTTCGAATCCCGGTACTGTCCGGCAACTTCGTGACTGCCCGACCGCTCGGCGTCATCGACGGCGTGGACTATCGGCATACCGGCGCAGTGCGGCGGGTCGACCACGACAGCCTGCGCCGGGTACTGGGGCAAGGGGCCGTGGCGCTGATGCCGCCGCTCGGCTATTCCCCTACCGGCGAGGTATTCAATCTTTCCGCGGCCGATGTCGCTCGCAGCACCGCGATTGCACTCGGCGCTGAAAAGCTGATCTTTCTCCTGGAAGAGGCCGGCTACAAGAGCGTGGCCGGACGCCTCCCATCGCAATTGCAGCCGCGTGAAGTCGATGACCTGCTCGCCGCCGGCGAAGGCATGGCCGAGGAGGCCGCACAAGCCTTGCGTGCCGCAGCCCGAGCCTGTCGCAGCGGGGTGCGACGTGCACATCTCGTCGCTCGCCGCCGCGACGGCGGCCTGCTCCGCGAGCTGTTGACCCACGACGGCAGCGGCACGCTGATCTCCGCGGAGCCGTTCGAGGACATGCGACCGGCACGGATCGACGACGTCGCCGGCATCCTGGAGCTGTTGCGCCCGCTCGAGGAGCGCGGGGTGCTGGTACGCCGCTCCCGCGAGCGTCTCGAGACCGAGATCGATCGCTTCTATCTGACCGAGCGCGACGGGCGCATTACCGCCTGCGCGGCACTTTTCTGCTTTCCGGACGAGGGCATGGCGGAGCTCGCCTGCGTCGCCGTGCACCCGGAGTACCGCGAGCACGGACGCGGCGACCGTCTGCTGGTGCACATGGAAAAGCTGGCGCGGGATTGCGGTATCGCCCGGCTGTTCGTGCTCACAACCCAGACCGCCCACTGGTTTCGCGAGCGTGGGTTCGAGCCCTCCAGCCTCGATTCGCTGCCGATGCAGCGACAGGCGCTATACAATTACCGGCGCAACTCTCAGGTCTATATGAAACCGTTGTGAGCGGGCACTGGGCTTGCCCCAGTGGTTCACGCCGTTGACGACGCGCCAGCGCCGATGTCCTCAACGACGCACCAAGACGGCCGCATCCCATGCCGGAACGGTGACCGCCGTGAGCGCGGCGCCGTCGTTCACCGGGTCTTGGGTCCCTTTAATGCGATACAGGGTCTCGCCTAGCGATACCGTTTGTGGCTCCGGCGTCGCGTTGACAACGACGGCACCGTGCTCAAAGTCGCGCCGGAACAGATTTGCGTCGCCCGCATAGATGCGTAACGCGCGAATGTCTACTGCGCTGCTCTCGCGCCCAAGCTCCATGCGCACCCCCTTCTTTCCTGCCTTGGTTGCGAATACCGCGACGCGGGTTTCCCACTTACGGTCCTCGGAGCTCGGTCCGTTGGCGTTCGGGCCGATCAGGAGCTTTTTCGAGCGGGGGCCGAGCCCCAGACCCAGATTGCGGTAATCGTCCGCACGCAGCTCCACGACCACGCTGTAGCGTCCCGCCGGCAAATCAATAAGCGGGCCGCGCAGCATCGCCCCGTCCAATCGCGGCGAGTAGACCATCATCGGCCCAACGTGCAGAAACCCAGAATCCACAGCAACCGGCACATTCTCGCCAGACCAAGAGGTCCAGGCATCCCCACCTGCGGCCTCGAACAGCGGCCCCTGAAGCTCCGCGATCCGCCGCGCCGGCCCCAGCGGCTTGCCGAGCCAATGCCGGTGGGCGGCGAT
>JBGSTR010000712.1:0-1553 GCA_041736365.1 Chromatiaceae bacterium
GGCCCCGTCGGCGGCGGCCTCGGCGAGCCCTGGGGCCGGGCGACCGGGCGCCTGAATCGAGCTCCAGGAGGTCACGCCATGCTTCTCGATGGGGTCAGCACACTCGTTCGAATCCTGATCGGCGTGTTGCTGCTGCAGGGCGTGACCGCGCTGCTGGTTTATACCGCCCTGAACACCGACTGGCACAGCACCTGGCCCCTGTTCGCCCTGATCGGCGGATCGATCGGCACGCTGGTAGCGCTCTGGTTCAGCACCATCGTAAACGCGGACCGGAAGCACGCGGTGGCCCGGGCGGGTGAGCGCTTCTCCAAGGAACGGGAGAAGATCCGCGTCCGCGCCGAGCAGCAGCGTACCAAGGATGTCCGCAACACCGAACGGCTCGCCGCGAAGACCGGCAAGGCTGGCCTCGGATCGAGCCTGAGCCTCAAGACGGGGGTCGTGGTCGGCGGGGCGGTCGGCCTCGGGATGGTCATGTTGCTGACCCAGTTCGTTACCCTCGGACTGTTGACCTTGACGACGGCCGGCGGCGCCGCCCTGGGCTACGGGGTGCGCGCCCGACAGGAGAAGCTGATCGGCGGCCGCCGCGCCGGGAGCCCCGACGAGATCAAGGTCATCGATGCCCGTGATCGGGCGCTGGTGATCGAGGACGCAACCCGCAAGCCGCGGTCGCCCGCGCGCGACTGATCCGCGCCGCCGACCCCCCTAGAAACAGGAGCATCCGATGCCAAAGATTACCAGCCATCCCGCCGGCACCTTCTGCTGGTGCGATCTATCCACGTCGGACCCGGACTCCGCGCTGGCCTTCTACCATTCGATTTTCGGCTGGGCCGCGGCGGAGACCTCGACCGATCGCGGTGTCCCCTACCGCATGCTCAGTCGCTACGGAAATCGAGTCTGCGGCTTGCACCCGGCGGTCTCGGATCGCGGAGCAATGCCCACTTGGACGAGCTATGTCCGAGTCGCAAATGCGCAGGAAAGTGCCGACAAGGTTGCCGAGCTCGGCGGGATCCTGTTGATGCAGCCAATGGACGTGATGGACCAGGTGCGGTTGTGCTTTGTCCGCGATCCGGCCGGCGCCGTGCTCGGGCTGGTCGAGACGTCATTGGATTTCGGCGCCGAATTGGAGATGGAGTCCGGCGCGCGCTGCTGGAGCGAGCTTCAGACCAAGGACCCCGTCGCCGCGGCCGCGTTTTACCGGGATCTGTTCGGCTGGACGGTGCGGGAGGGCACGGCGGCGGCGGGTCGCACCTACTGGTTGTTCGATCTGAACGGCGACCAAATTGGCGGGATGCTGGAGATCGAGGAGGATTGGGGACCGGTATCGCCCAACTGGTCAATCTTTTTTGGGGTCGAGGATTGCGATGACGCGGTCGCCGTCGCCGAGCAACACGGGGGTAAGCTGCTGGCCGGGCCGATGGAGGTTCCCGGAGCCGGTCGATTTGCCTACGTGCTCGACCCGCAGGGTGCCGCCTTCGCGGTGATCCGACTCGAATCCGCGACCTAGTCCGGCCCGCGGGTCGGATGCCCTCTTCGCCGCCGCCGTTGGCGGCGAC
>JBGSTR010000807.1:0-6921 GCA_041736365.1 Chromatiaceae bacterium
CCGATACGGGAAACGCGACAGCGACGGAAGCGCCTGCCCCCGCGGCACCCCCGGCGAGCGAGAGCGCACCGCGCCTGAGCGAGCCAAGCGCCGAATCCAGTGAGGTTGAGAGCACCGATTCGGCCGGCAGCGCAGGGGCGCAAGCGGCGTCGGGCGACGCCGAGCAAAGAATCAGTGTAGGCGAGCGACGCGTCGCCCTGCAATTGATCGGCTTCTACAGCCTCGAGGAGCTCAAGGCGTTCGCGGACAAGGCCGAGCTTCCGTCGCCGGTCTATTTCCGGGAGGAGACGTTTCGCGGCCGCCCGTGGTTCGTTCTGATCCACAGCCTTCACGACAGCGCGGAGGAAGCCGCCGCCGCGCGGGCAGCGCTGCCTCCCGGGTTGGCCGGGCTCGACACTTGGATACGCACGCTCGATCAGGGTAGCGATCTAAGTGTGCTGGCGCCCGCTCCGCGCTGAGACCCCCGGACCGATGAACACCGACCAACGCCCGGGCATTCCCGAGACAGCTTGCGTCGACGCGCCGCGATGACCACCGCCGGGCCGCACATACGCCGCGAGCAGCGGACGATCCGGGCCATGATGGACATCTACTGCCGCGACCATCACGGGCGCCGCGACGGACTCTGCGGCGAGTGCCGCGCGCTGCTGGAATACGCCCATAAACGTCTGGACAACTGTCCGTTCCAGGAGACCAAGCCGGCCTGCAATCACTGCCAAGTCCACTGCTACAGCACGTCGATGCGCGAGCGCGTCAAGGCGGTCATGCGTTACGCGGGGCCGCGCATGCCGTTGCGGCATCCTGCGCTTGCGCTGCTGCACGTATTCGACAAGATGCGCCAAGCGCCGGCGCTGCGGCGCGCGCAGCGCCGTCGTGCGGACGCGCGAAACCGCGACTCAGTGGACGAGAGACCCTAGCCGCATCGCCGCTTCGCAATTCACTCGCCGTATTGGCAACGGGCTTCCCGCGCGCGACTCCAGATCGCGGGAGATCCCGCACTACCAGGGAATCGGCTCGCCGTGACGGAAGAATCCGCCGCTCGGGCCTTCGTCGGGCAGCGTCGCGGCCCACACGATACCCCGCGCGCCCTCCTCGACCGACAGGTCCGCATCGGGACCGCCGAGGTCGGTACGCACCCAGCCGGGACACACCGCATTCACCTTCACCCCGGTGCCCCCCAGCTCATCCGCAAAAATACGGGTGACCGCGTTCAACGCCGTCTTGGACAATCGGTATCCGGGACAACAGCCGTTCATCTCACTGAGCTGTCCCATGCCCGAGGAGACGTTGACCACCCGCCCCCACCCATTCATCAGCGGGATCAGCAACTGGGTGATGCGCAACGGGGCGAGCGTATTGGTCTCGAAACCGCGACGCAGCGTGTCCAGCTCCGCATCCAGGATGCCTGCGCGTCCGGATGACGGCATCGGATCCGGGAAGAACCCGGCGTTGTTGACCAGCACGCCCAGCCCGCCGAAGGTATCGTGAATGAAGTCTCGGAATGCGATTCTGGACGCCTCGTCGTCGACCTCCAGCGGGTGATAGCGCACGTCGAAACCCTGCCCGGCCAGCTCGGCGGCGGCGCGACTGCCTTCGGGCTCGCGTCGCGCCGTAAGCAATACGCGGTAGCCGAGCGCGGCAAGCTGGCGGCAAGTCTCGAGCCCGAGACCCCGGTTGGCCCCGGTCACCACGGCAACGGATCTAATCGTCACGCGACGTCCTCCTATCGTTGGCTTTTCTAGTCGGCTGTGATGACTCGAGATGGACGTGCCCGCCCGAGATCACAACGCCCTGCTGGAACGAATGTCGCTCGCAAACCTCCGCCGTGATGGGGATTTCGACTCCGGTGCCCGCTTCGCCGCAATCTCGCGACCGCGCGAGCCGGCGCGGCGGCCGATCGCGCGGGAGCGTTCGCAGTCCGCCGGGGCTTTACTTTTGCCACCCGGGCGCGGAAAGTCCATCGCAATTAAGTCCCAACGCAACCCTCTCCCATAACAAGGCAGCGACGATGGCGGAAGACCGGCAGCCCCCCCGATTCCGGGGCGACGACAACGTTCTCGACCAGCAGTACCGGCGGGCGCTGAGCTCCTTCGAAGGCATCATTCTCAGCCAGATCGACATCAAGAATCGCCTTGGCGATCGGCTCAACTACAGCATTCAGGCGGGTATCATCATCCTCGGCACGGTCGCCGTGTCGCTCCTGATCCTGTTGCTCACATTGAGCTCCCAGATCAACCGTATCTCGGGGGTGGTCGCCAACATGAACGCCCATTTCACCTCCGTGTCCTCCGAGATGCACACCATCAGCCAGCGCATGGGATCGTTGGAGCAACGAGCGGCGCTGCTCGAGCAGATGAGCCGGCAGACCTCGATTATTGACCGGGAGATGCGGGTCATCGCCTCCGACATGGATCGCATGCGACAAAGTGTGAGCGGCATCAATTCAGATGTCGGCAACGTGAGCAACAACGTCGGCAGTATCTCGGTCAACGTCGACCGGATGAACAACGAGGTCCAGATCATGACCCGCGAAATGCTCCACATGTCCAAACCCGCGCGCACCATGAACAAGTTTTTCCCGTTCCCATAGGAGCCACCGGATGGCAGAGGATCCGCGTCGCGCAATCGTAGAGGTCATCGCTCGCCTGGGTCGGGAGACCCAACTGCATCTGGACGAACGTCACCGCCACTTTCGCATCACCGATGGGGTAATCCTGATCATCTCGCTGCTGTTGGTGATCCTGGTCGTCTTCAACGTTTACTATGTCAGGGTCCTCTACAAGGATCTGGACGGGATCGTGACGAACATGGAATCGATGTTCGGCCATCTTCGAGACGTCGACGTCGACATGTCGGTGATTACCGGCTACATGGAGTCGTTTGACGGGCATTCCCGTCACATGGAGGCCATTGCCGGCCACATGGGATCCATCTCGGAGGTGCTGCCCCGGGTCAGCGCGAGTATGGGCGACATCACCACCGACACGGGCAACATCCAACAGAATATGGACCTCGTCGCGCGCTCCATGAGGGACATCGACCAGCGGGTCTATGTCATGACAGGCGGGGTCGCGGTCCTGCGCGAGAACGTCGGGCAGATTGCGCGACCCATGGGCAACATGATGCCGTTCATGCCCTGAGCGCCGCACCCGGCCGGCGCACCGCCGAAAAACCGTGCACGGGCGCGGGTATCAGACGAGATCTAGCCATGTACATCCTGCTATTGAGCATTCACGGCCTAATCCGAGGCCACGACCTGGAGTTGGGGCGCGACGCCGACACCGGCGGTCAGACTAAATACGTCGTCGACCTGGCGCGCGCCTTGGGCGAGCGAGACGACGTCTCCCGCGTCGATCTGGTGACCCGGCGCGTCGTCGACCCGGCGGTCAGCCCCGACTATGCGCAGGGGCTCGAGCCGCTGTCGGAAAAGGCGCAGATTATCCGCATCGAAGCCGGTCCGGAGGGATACATCGCGAAGGAGCAGCTTTGGGACCACCTCGACGGTTTCTTCGACAACCTCTACGCCTGGCTGCATGAGCAAGGACAGTGGCCGGATCTGGTACACAGCCACTATGCCGACGCGGGCTACGTGGGTGTGCGGCTGTCGAATCTGATCGGCGTGCCGCTGGTGCACACCGGCCATTCGCTGGGTCGCGACAAGCGCCAGCAGCTGCTCGCGTCCGGCATGGACGGCGAGGATATCGACCTGCGCTACAACATGGTCCGCCGCATCGACGCCGAGGAGGAGACACTGGCCACGGCCGATTTGGTGATCACCAGCACCCATCAAGAGATCGAAGAGCAGTACAGCCTGTACGACTACTACCAGCCGGACCGGATGGTGGTCATCCCGCCCGGCACGGACCTCAAGCAGTTCCACCCGGCGGCGGAATCGGACCCCCCGATCCCCTTCGCCGAGAAGATCGATCGCTTCCTCGACGACCCCGACCGGCCGTTCATCCTGGCGTTGTCGCGACCCGACCGCCGCAAGAACATCGTCACCCTGGTGGAGGTCTACGGCGAGTCCCCAGAGCTTCAGGAGCTCGCAAACCTGGTGATCATCGCCGGGAGCCGCGAAGACATCCGCGATATGGACGAAGGTGCCCAGACCGTTTTCACCGACCTGTTGCTGACCATCGACGCCTACGACCTCTACGGCAGGGTGGCGCTGCCGAAACGTCACGGCTCCGACGAGGTGCCCGCGATCTACCGACTCGCGGCCCGCTCCGGCGGCGTGTTCATCAACCCGGCGCTCACGGAGCCTTTCGGTCTTACGCTGCTGGAAGCCGCCGCAAGCGGACTGCCTTTGGTAGCCACCGAGAACGGCGGACCGGTCGACATCATCGGCAACTGCGGCAACGGGCTGCTCGTAAACCCGCTGGATCCCGACGCCATCGCCGCGGCCCTGACGCGCATCCTCAGAGAGCCCGAGACCTGGCGGCGCTTCTGCGAGAACGGCCTCGCCGGCGTGCGCGAGCACTACTCGTGGCAGGCCCACGCGGAGACCTATCGCCAGCGGATCGCGCCGTTGCCGAAGCGACACGCGCCGATTCCCGATACCCGCCCGATGCGCCGCAGCCTGATCTACCGCGATCGCGCACTGTTCACGGATTTGGACCAGAGCCTGCTGGGCGATCAGCGCGGCGTGGAGCGCTTCGCCGAGATGATGCGCCAGAACAAACGCTGCGCGAATTTCGGGATCGCCACCGGCCGCCGGCTCGAATCCGCGCTGGCCGAGCTCAAACGACACGCGATCCCGATCCCCGACGTGCTGATCACCAGCCTCGGCACCCAGATCAACTACACGGCCCAGCTGGTCCCGGACGAACACTGGAGCAACCATCTGGACCACGCCTGGAGTCCCCGCGCCGTGCGCCGTGCGCTGGCGGAGATTCCCGGACTAGTGCCGCAGGCCAAGAGCGAGCAGAGCCGTTTCAAGATTTCTTATCACTACGATCCGGCCACGGCCCCGCCGGTCGAGGAGATTCTGACCCTGCTGCGCACCAACGAGCATTCGGTCCACGTCATCCACTCGTTCGGTCAGTTCCTCGATATCGTGCCCACCCGAGCCAGCAAGGGACAGGCGGTCCGCTACGTGGCGCACCGTTTCGGTATCCCGCTGGAGCACATCCTGGTGGCCGGCGGCTCGGGTGCCGACGAGGACATGATGCGCGGCAATACCCTGGCGGTGGTGGTCGCCAACCGTCATCACGAGGAGCTGTCGCAGCTCGCCGAGCTCGACCGAATCTATTTCGCGCATCAGGCCCATGCGCTGGGAATCCTCGAGGCCGTGGACCACTATGACTTCTTTCGGTCCTGCCAAGTACCGGAGACCCCATGACCCGGCTGCTGCTCTGCACCGATCTGGATCGCACGCTGATCCCCAACGGCCGCGAGCCGGAATCACCCGACGCGCGCGAGCGCTTCCGCCGGTTCGTTGCGCGCACGGGCATCACGCTCGCCTACGTCAGCGGCCGCCACCGGGCACTGGTCGAGCAAGCCATCGACCAGCACGGCCTGCCCGCGCCTGACTATATTGTCGGCGACGTGGGTGCCACCATCTACTCGGTCGCCGACGGCGCCTGGCGACCGGTGCACGCCTGGGAAGACGAAATCGGGCGCGACTGGGCCGGGGCGGGACATGCCCAGCTCCGCGGGCTGTTCGCCGCCTGCACCGAGCTGCGCCTACAGGAGGATGAGAAGCAACACCCCTTCAAGCTCAGCTACTATGCGCCGATCGACACCGACCACGAGGCGCTCAAGACGCGCATGCGCACCCTGCTGGCCCCGGGCCGGATTCGCGCAAACCTGTTGTGGAGCGTCGACGAGGCCGCCGAAGTCGGCCTGCTGGACGTGTTGCCCGAGAACGCGAGCAAATTCCACGCGGTGGATTTCCTGATGCGAATGACCGGACACGACGAGACCGCGACCGTATTCGCCGGCGACAGCGGCAACGACCTGGAGGTGCTGGTCAGCCCGATACCCTCGGTGCTGGTCGCCAACGGTCATGCCGAGGTGCGCGCCACCGCGATGCGTCTCGCCGCCGAGGGCGGCACCGCGGACCGACTCTACTGCGCGCGCGGCGACTGGTGCGGGATGAACGGGAACTACAGCGCCGGTATCCTGGAGGGCGTCGCCCACTTCCGTCCCGACCTCCCGGCGTGCGAGTCGCTTTGATCCGCGGCGATCGATCCCAGCGCCGGCGCCCACCGCTCTACCACCGCCAGTCATTCGATTGCGCCGCGTAGCGCAACCGCCAATGGAGCCTAGCCATGCCTGAAACCTCGATCTGCATCTTCGGCGAGGTCCTGTTCGACTGTTTTCCGGACGGACGCGCGATCCTCGGCGGGGCGCCGTTCAACGTCGCCTGGCACCTCAACGCCTTCGGCGAGCGCCCGCGGCTGATCAGCGCCGTCGGCAACGACGCGGAAGGCCGGCTGGTGCGCGCGGGCATGTCGGACTGGGGAATGGACACCAGCGGCTTGCAGACCGACCCCGACCATGCCACCGGCCAAGTCACCGTGTCGCTCGTTGCGGGCGAGCCGACGTATGAGATTGTCGCCGATCGGGCCTACGATCACATTCGCGCGAATGCGCCCACCGCCGACTGCGGGCTGCTCTACCACGGCACCCTGGCGCTGCGCTCGGCGCGCTCCGCGGCGGCGCTCGCGGCGTTGAAGGCATATGCCCCTCCGACCCAATTTGTCGATGTAAACCTTCGCGATCCCTGGTGGTCGCGCGAGCAGACCATCCCGCTGCTGGAGGATGCCGACTGGGTCAAGTTGAATCGCGACGAGCTCGGGCTGCTGGGCACAACCGTCGGGGACGGCGCGGACGACCTGCTGCGGCGGGCCGAGCGGTTCCGAGAAGACTATCGGCTGACCGGCCTGGTGGTCACCCTGGGCAGCGAGGGGGCGCTGG
>JBGSTR010000003.1:0-4971 GCA_041736365.1 Chromatiaceae bacterium
CTCGCCGAGCTGGAGCGCTCGGGCCTGCGCGGACGGGGAGGGGCCGGCTTCACCACCGCGCTGAAGTGGCGCTTCTGCCGCGAGGCGGAGGGCGAGCAGCGCTATGTCGTGTGCAACGCCGACGAGGGCGAGCCGGGCACCTTCAAGGATCGGGTGCTGCTTTCGAGCTATGCCGATCTGGTGTTCGAGGGCATGACCATCTGTGCCGGTGTCATCGGCGCCCACAAGGGTTTCCTGTATCTGCGCGGCGAGTACCGCTATCTGGTGCCGCAGCTTGAAGCAATCCTGGCGCGCCGCCGCCGCGACGGGTTGCTGGGTCGGGCGATTCTCGGACGCAATGGTTTCGACTTCGATATCGCCATCCATCTGGGCGCCGGCGCCTATATCTGCGGAGAAGAATCGGCCTTGATCGAGTCGCTGGAGGGCAAGCGCGGCGTCACCCGCAAGCGTCCGCCGTTCCCGGTCACCAGCGGATTCAAGGATCATCCGACCGTCGTGAACAACGTAGAGACCTTCCTGGCCGCGGCGCGCGTGGTCCAGTGGGGCGGCTATTGGTTTCGCGGCGAGGGCACGGACACCTCCGCCGGCAGCAAGATCCTCTCCATCAGCGGCGACTGTGCCCGACCCGGGATCTACGAGTATCCCTTCGGCACCCCGGTGCGTCGCGTGCTCACCGACTGCGGGGCGGAGAACACCCAAGCGGTGCAGGTATCCGGGGCCGCCGGCATCACCCTGACGGCGGATGAATTCGATCGGGTCATCGCCTTCGAGGACCTGCCCACCGCCGGCTCCTTCATGATCTTCGACCAGCGCCGAGACATGCTCGATATGGTGCGCAACTTCGCGGCCTTCTTCGCCCACGAGAGCTGCGGATTCTGCACACCCTGCCGCGTTGGCGGGACTCTGCTGCGGAATCTGGTGGAGAAGGTTGCCGCGCGCAAGGCGTCCGCCTATGACCTTGAGGAGATGCGCGCGATCGGGCTGGTGATGCGCCAGGCGAGCTATTGCGGGTTGGGCCACACGGCACCGAACCATGTGCTCAACACGTTGGACAAGTTCCCCGAGATCTATCGCGGGCGTCTGGTGGGCGCCGGATTTACCCCCGCGTTCGATCTGGACGCGGCACTCGACGAGGCCCGCGCCATCACCGGGCGAGAGGATCGGGCAGCACATCTGGCGGAGGAAGCATGAGCAGAACCTTCAAGCTCGACGGCCGGGAGATCCCGTTCCTGCCCGGCCAGACCATCATGGACGCGGCGCTCGCCGCCGACGCATATATCCCGCACTTGTGCCACAACCCGGGGCTTGCGCCGCACGGTAGCTGCCGGGTTTGTGTCGTTTCCGTCGGCGGCCGGCACGTGTCGGCGTGCACCGCGCCCGCCGCGGGCGGGATGGAGGTCGACAACCGCTCCGAGGCCATCGTTGCGCTGCGCCGCTCGATCCTGCAGATGCTCTTCGTCGAGGGCAATCATGTCTGTCCGGCGTGTGAGAAGAGCGGTGCCTGCCAGCTCCAGGCCGTGGCCTATTACACCGGCATGTTGACGCCGCACTTTCCGCAGTTCTTTCCGCGGCGGCCGGTCGACGCGTCCCACCCGGACTTCGTGATCGACTTCGATCGCTGCATCCTCTGCGAGCTGTGCGTGCGCGCCAGCCGCGACCACGACGGCAAACGGGTATTCGCGATCAGCGGTCGCGGTTTGGCGAGCCGGCTGGTGATCGATTCACCAAGCGGCAAGCTCGGCGACTCGAGCTTTTCGGGCACCGACAAGGCCGCCCACATCTGCCCGGTGGGCGCCATCCTGCCCAAGCACAAGGGTTACGAGGTGCCCATCGGCGAGCGTCTCTATGATCGGGAGCCGATCAGCGAGGTCGGCGATGTGCGCGCCCACGAGGAGGTGGACTAATGGCCAACAAGCCGCGCGTGGCGACCGCGTCGCTGGCAGGCTGCTTCGGCTGCCACATGTCGCTGCTCGACATCGACGAGCGCATCCTCGATCTGGTGGAGCGCGTGGATTTCGATCGCACCCCCCTGACCGACATCAAGACGCTCGGCGACTGCGATCTCGGGCTCATCGAGGGCGGGGTCGCCAACGCCGAGAACGTAGAGGTGCTGCGTGAGTTTCGGGCGCGCTGCAAGTGGCTGGTGGCGGTGGGCGCCTGCGCGGTGACCGGGGGTATTCCGGCCATGCGCAATCAGTTCGAGCTGCGCGATTGTCTCAACGAGGCGTACGTGGACGGGGTTGGGGTGCACAATCCGGGGGTTCCGAACGATCCGGAAATCCCGTTGTTGCTGAACCGGGTCCACCCGATCCACGAGGTGGTTCGAATCGACTGCTTTCTGCCCGGCTGCCCGCCTTCGGCGGACGCGATCTGGACCTTTTTGACCGAGCTGCTGGCCGGCGAGCCGATCGGTTTCCCCTACACGCAGATTCATTACGACTGAGCGGAGCCGCGACGCGGCGCTTGGAGCAACTGGATTCAGGAAGGCCCGAAAATGTCACACAACCTCGAAACGGCCAATCATCCGGAAAACCTGAGGCGGGTCTGCATCGAGCCCTTGACCCGGGTCGAGGGCCACGGAAAGGTCACCTTGCTGCTCGACGACGACAACCACGTGCAGCAGGCGCGGCTGCACATCGTGGAGTTCCGCGGCTTCGAGAAGTTTATCCAGGGACGCCCCTACTGGGAGCTGCCGGTGCTGGTGCAGCGGCTGTGCGGCATCTGTCCCGTCAGCCACCACTTAGCCGCGGCGAAGGCCTGCGACCAGCTCATCGGCGTAGACCGTCTCACGCCGACGGCCGAGAAGGTCCGCCGGCTGATGCACTTCGGACAGACGCTGCAGTCGCACGCGCTGCATTTCTTCCATCTGTGCTCGCCGGACTTGCTGTTCGGATTCGACGATGCGGTCGCCCACCGCAATATCGTCGGCGTGATCGCGGACCACCCGGAGATCGCCAAGCGAGGGGTCCTGCTGCGCAAGTTCGGGCAGGAGGTGATTCGGATCACGTCCGGCAAGCGCATCCACGGCACCGGGGCGATTCCGGGAGGCGTGAACAAGAACGTGAGCATCGAGGAGCGCGATTATCTGCTCGCCGACGCCGATCGGATGGTCGAGTGGGCCGAGCAGTCCGTTCAGCTCATAAAGCGGATCTTTCTCGGCAATCCCGAGTATCACTACCGATTCGCCGCCGTAGACGCCAATACGCTGGGGATGATCGGTGCCGACGGGACCTTCGAGCTCTACCACGGTGGCCTGCGGGCCAAGGACCCGAACGGCGCGCTGCTGTTCGATCACCTCGACTATCGGGACTACGAACGGGTGATCCACGAGCAGATCAAGCCTTGGAGCTACATGAAGTTCCCCTTCTTGGCCGAGCTTGGTCCGGAGCTCGGTTGGTATCGGGTCGGGCCCCTGGCCCGCGTGAACAACTGCGAGCGGTTCGATACGCCGCTGGCGGAGCAGGAGCGTCAGGATTTCGCGGCCGCCGGTGAAGGCCGGCCATTGCAGGCGGTGCTGGCGACCCACTGGGCGCGGTTGATCGAGCTTTTGCATTGCGCCGAGGCCATTCGCGCGCTGCTGGTCGACCCGGAGCTTCAGGGACGGGAGCTGCGCGTGGGCGGGGTGATGCGCAGCAAGGGCATCGGGGTGCTCGAGGCGCCGCGCGGGACCCTGTTCCACCACTACGAGATCGACGGCGACGGGCTGGTGACACGCGCCAACCTGATCGTCTCGACCACCAACAACAATCAGGCGATGAATACCGCGATTCGGCAGGTGGCGGAGGATTACCTCGACGGCCACGAGCTGACCGAGCCGCTGTTGAATCAGGTCGAGGTCGCGATCCGCGCCTATGATCCGTGCCTCTCCTGCGCCACCCATGCCCTCGGCAAGATGCCGCTGGAGCTGGAGCTGGTCGACGTTGCGGGCCGATGTATCGGGCGCATCGCCCGCCACGGCGATGGTACGGTGACCCCCGGGTTGTCCTGAGGTGTCCGCCCCGGGGGCCGCGCGGCCGCCGCTGGTCCTGGCCTGCGGCAATCCATCGCGGGGCGACGACGCGCTCGGACCGACCCTCATCGAGCACTTGGCGGGCGAAGCTGCAATCGGTGCAGACCTCTTGTGCGACTTTCAGCTCCAGATCGAGCATGTGCTGGACATCGAGGGTCGCGAGGGCGTGGTCTTCGTCGACGCCGCCGCAACGGGCGTCGAGCCATTCGCGTTCGCCCGCGTGGCGCCCGAGCAATCGGTTCCGTTCACGACCCACGCACTGAGCCCCGGCGCACTGCTGCGCGTATACCAACAGGTGGCCGATACAGCGGCACCCGAGTGCTGGCTGCTGGCGATCCGCGGTTACCGCTTCGGTCTGGGTGATCCACTCTCGGCGGGCGCCGAATCGAATCTGAGGGCGGCGCAGGCGTTTCTGGTGACTTGGTTGGATTCGGGTTTCCGTCGAGTCGGTTGTTAGCGTCAAGGAGACGCCGATTAAAGCCTTCCATGGCTTTAAGCAGCTCGCAGTCCGAGAGGCGCGACTCTCGGATCGCTCCATTTTCAAGCACTTAAGGTGCTCGAAAATGCCGGGCCATCCCTGGCCCGGACGGGAAACGCGTTTCATCGGCGTTTCCCTAAGGCGGCGAAAGAGGATGCTGATTTTCGTACGACTTTTTCTTATTATTCCCATTGCGCAAATGTGCGCTTTCCCGCGGGCGGGGGAGTCTCCCCCAAGTGTCAAATCTCACGAGTGTCGCTCGACAACGAGGAGGAAAAACGTGAAAAAAGTTCTGTTGGCTGTAGCTGCGGCGGGTCTCGTCGCTTCCACGTCCTTCCCCGCGAACGCCTTTTGGGGCTCCTGGAATGATGGCCCTTGGTACGGTGGTCCCTGGGGCGGCGGCCCCTGGTGGGGCGGCGGCTACCCCTACGGCGGCGGCTGGGGCGGGTATCCGGGGTACGGCGGCTGGGGCGGTGGTTATCCC
>JBGSTR010000011.1:0-3548 GCA_041736365.1 Chromatiaceae bacterium
CGCGATCAATGCCTCGCGCGCCCACTCGGGCAGGTCGGGGCGGATGCGGTAGTGAATCCACAGGCCGGCGCGGCGATCGCGCAGCAGGCAGGCTTGTCGCAGCACCGCGAGGTGGCGCGAGATCTTCGGCTGCGGCAGGCCCAGCACATCCATGAGCTGGCATACGCACAGCTCCTCCTGATCGAGCAGAAGCATCAGGATGCGCAATCGGGTGGCGTCTGCGAGCGCGCGCGTGAAGCCCTCGGGCGTTGTGGCCGTGCGCGGCGCGAGCGTCTCGTTGCAGCGTGATGGGTTGGATTGAGTCATGGCGGCGGTCGAGAGGAGGCTAGGACGACTCGAGATCGAGAATGAACGACCACTGCTCGGGCGTCACGGGCATGATCGACAGCCGATTGCCCTTGCGCACCAGCGGCATGTCGGCCAGCGGTCCGTCCGCGTGCTGTTTGAGCTCTTGGAGCGGGATTGTGCGGTTCAAGTGTCGCACGTAGCGCACGTCCACCAGCCACCAGCGCGGATTCTCCGGGTCGCTCTTGGGATCGAAATACTTGGCCTCGGGATCGAACGCCGTGGAATCGGGACGGGCCTCGCTTGCGACCTCGGCGATGCCGGCCACCCCGGGCACCTCGCAGTTGGAGTGATAGAACAGGATTTCATCCCCGATTCGCATCTCGTTGCGCAGCATATTGCGCGCCTGATAATTGCGCACCCCGTCCCAGGGCTCGGTCTGCGCGGGCCGGGCGCGGAGGTCGTCGATGCCGAAGACATCGGGCTCGGATTTCATCAACCAGTAGGCCATGGGGTCCTCTTGCTGGTGGTCAGGTCGCGGGGTTTCGGCACAGGGTTGCCGCCAGGTGATGGAAGTTTGCCAGCCGCTGGGGTGCGATCGCACCCGCCGCGACCGCTTCCCGGATGGCGCAACCGGGCTCGCGGTCGTGACGGCAGTCGCCGAATCGGCACTGGCCGATGTAGGGCCGGAGCTCGCGAAAGCCATGCTGCAGGGTTTCGCGGTCGATGTCGCCGAGACGGAAGCTGCGCACCCCCGGCGAGTCGATCAGGGAGCCGCCGCCGGGGAGGCGGTAGCAGGTCGCGGCGGAGGTGGTATGTCGTCCCAGGCCCGTGGCTTCCGATAGGCGCCCGATCTGGATCGAGCGATCGGGCAGCAGGACCTGCACCAAGGACGACTTGCCGACCCCCGACTGTCCGACCAGGACGCTGGTCTCGCCGCCGAGTCGAGCACCAAGCTCGGCCAGGGTCGCGGGCTCACGCAGGCTGGTCCAGAGGATCTCGTAGCCGATTCTTCGATAGTGTGCGAACTGCCGCTGAAACTCCGCGCGCGCGGCGTCGTCGAGCAGGTCCATCTTGTTCGCGACAATGATTGCGGGTACGCCGATCGTCTCCGCCGCGATCAGATACTGATCGACCAGATACTCGCTGGGGGGCGGTTCGGGGGCGATCAGGATGATCAGTCGCGTCAGATTGGCGGCCAGTGGTTTGTCGTTGCCGCCGTAGTCGGGGCGGCTGAGGACCGTCTGCCGGGGCAGGATGGCCGTCACCACGCCCCGGGCGTCGCTGGTTCGCTGCCACACCACTTGATCGCCGCATACCGGGTGACCGATGTGCCGCCGCGTCAGACAGTGAACGATGTGCCCCGCCGTGTCCTCTACCGCCAGGTTCGCACCATGTCGGACCACGACACGGCCTCCTTGGGGGGTCTGCTCTCCTTCCGTCTCGGCCAACTCGCTGTCCGCGCGGGTCGCGAGACGCTCCCGACGGCGTTCCTGAATACTGCGAATGCGCTGGATCTGGCGTTCGGAGAGCCGACGCCTCGTCATCGCGCGGCGTCAGCGGTCAAATTTGTAGAACTTGTCGTTGAGGTAACTGGCGACGTCTGCGATGTCCTCGTCGAACCACTGCAGCCCGAGGGCCGTTTCGCAGCGACCAACCTGCCGGTTGAGTCCGTCCAACGAGGTCACCTTGCGGTCGGCGCGGGTGTAGATCTCGTCGCCGTGACACTTCGTACAGTTGGTCTGAACCATGGCCCCGACATCCTTGGATTCCTCCGCAAGCGCTGAGGAGAGGCCGGAAACGAGTGCCAGCGCGCACAGCGCCCGGCCGCAAAGGAGTTGACGAAGGATCATGATGGCTCGCTCCAGTAAAGAGTTTGTTGGTCGTGCTCTGCCGCATTTTAAGGAATGTGGTGGGCCTTGGCACGCTCCACCGCTGTTAGACTCGGCAGCGCGCGGGCGGTTCTCGGGTTGGGGCGCGGGTCGACCGGGCCGCAAAAAAACCAGGGTAGCGAAGTGAATGAACGATAGCGAACAGAACCTCATCTGGATCGATCTGGAAATGACCGGGCTCGATCCCTTCAAGGACCGAATTCTCGAGATCGCCACGGTCGTGACCGACACCGATCTGCGGATACTCGCGGAGGGACCGGTGATCGCCATTCGTCAATCCGACGCCGTGCTGGCGGCGATGGACGAGTGGAACAGCAGCCATCACGGAGCCTCGGGCCTGCTGGCGCGCGTGCGCGCCAGCGACAGGGACGAAGCACGCGCCGAATCGGAAACGCTGGCGTTTCTTTCGCCGCTGGTGCCGGCCGGTGCCTCGCCACTGTGCGGCAACAGCATCTGCCAGGACCGCCGCTTCCTCGCGCGCTTCATGCCGCGGCTCGAGGGCTACTGCCACTATCGCAACCTGGACGTCAGCACGCTCAAGATCCTGGCCCAGCGCTGGGCCCCGGAGATCGCGTCGAGCTTTACGAAGACCGGACGGCACCTGGCGCTGGACGACATCCGCGAATCCATTGCGGAGCTGAGGCACTACCGCGAGCATTTGCTTCAGGTCTGATCCGCGGCGAGCTGGCGCTCCAGCGCCCAGGCAACGTGCTCCCGAACGAGCGGGCTGGGGTCCTCGGCACGGCGACTCAGGGCCGCGATGGCCGCCTGCGAGGTTGGCGCGTTGCCGAGGGCCACGGCGAGGTTGCGCAGCCAACACTCGTGCCCGATGCGCCGGATTGCAGAGCCCTCCGTGCATCGGAGAAAGCTCTGCTCGTCCCATCCGAAGAGCTCGACCAGGGTCGCGGTGTCGAGCCCGGCACGCGGAAGAAAGTCCGGCTCGCCGGTCGGTCCGGCAAAACGGTTCCAGGGACACACGAGCTGGCAGTCGTCACAGCCGAAGACCCGATTGCCGATCGGCGCGCGCAGCTCCGGCGGGATGCTGCCGCGGTGCTCGATGGTGAGGTAGGCGATACACAGCCGTGCGTCGAGCTGGTAGGGCGCCACGATCGCCCCGGTGGGACAGACGTCCAGACACGCCCGGCAACGGCCGCAGTGGTCCCGCGCGGGGGTATCCACCGGGAGCGCGAGGTCGGTATACAGCTCGCCGAGGAAGAACCAGGAGCCGACGCGCGCGTTGATCAGATTGGTGTGCTTGCCGACCCACCCCAGGCCGGCCTTCTGGGCCAGCGGCTTCTCGAGCACCGGTGCTGAGTCGACAAACGCGCGGTAGCCAAACGGCCCGGCCGCCGCCGCGATGCGCTCGGCGAG
>JBGSTR010000020.1:0-5249 GCA_041736365.1 Chromatiaceae bacterium
GCGATACCTCCGGCCCGCCGTCATGTCCGCCGGTCGCTTCGGCCCTATGGCCCGCCGTGTCCGCAAGGCGGGCGCGCCAAAGATCGAGCAATGCCGGCGGCAGCGGCGGCAAGCTGCGCCAGTCGCCAGAGCCGCCCCACTGGTAGGGTTCTTTGGTGTCGGGGTGAATCGAGGGCGGCAGGACGTCTTGAACCGTCAAGCCTTGATCGCACGCGCAGCGCAGCTCGAACATCATCCGTCCGTCATCGCTCTTGAACGTCGTGCTCGCGAGCGGATCGACGCCATCGGGGAGCCGGTAAAGCAGTTTCGCGCGGTTCGTCCGATTGCTGCGGACCTGTACCGCGTCGTCGGCGAGCAGCAGGTGGTCCAGATCGATGCCCACGCGCTCCAGGGCCTCGACCGAGTCGACGTAGTCATCCACGTCGAGCGACGCCACGCGGCTATAGGCGAGCGCGAGCCCGATGTTGCCCCCGTTCAAGCGCGCGGCTTGCGCCTCGGTGCTGATGCAGCGGCTTTCGCGATTCCATTCGTCAGCGATAGGGCGCTTTTTGGCGGGCGCTAGTGGCACCAGTACCAAGCCGGCCGCCACGTACTCAAGGGCGGCTCGCAGGGTCGCGGACGCTGCGCATCCCGAGACGTCGCGGAAGTCGCTCATGGTCGCCACCCCGAGTATTTTGCATCCTGTCTCGAATTGCTCCATGCCGCATGAAACTGGCGCATGGACTCGACCTCCGCAGCCTCGACCTCAACGGCGCGATTCCATAGATTCACGTCGATCAGCCCCTTGATGGCGCTCTCGACGCGAGCGCGAAGGACGCCGGGGTCCATCGCGTCAAGCTCAAAGCATCTTTGGTCGTATCGCGAAGTGAACCAGTGGTGCCGGGGGTCCCGCGCCTTGGTCGCCGCTTCGAACGACGGCAAACCGGGCAGATCTTCGGCGGTGAGTGCGATGCGCTCGATCCGGCAGCTGCCGCCGTAGCGGGAAATCCGCCCCGGCAAATCGGACTCGCTCATGAAAAGCCCGGACGGGTCCCAGTCGCCGGTGTAGAAAATCGTCAGGGGCTTGTCTGCCCGCCGGGTCTCCGCGGCAATGTCATTGATCGCCGTTGCGGAGCCGAAGCCGTGCATAACCCGGAAAGTGACGCCCAGCGCATCGAGAACAGGGCGCAGGACGCCGCGAACGGTGCCCTTTTCGGACCAAACTTCGACCCATTCGGGCTGGTCGGCCCAATAGTCGCGACGGTACCCTTGAACGGCGGCGCTGATGATTTCCTCGGGCGACGACCACGTATTAACGCGCTCTGCGCCGCGCGACTCATCAACGAGCCACGCCCACGGGATAATTCCCTGCTCGCGGGCGTCGGTAAGCAAGCGCGAAACCCTCGCGACCTCGTTCCTCGACATGCTGGCGACATGCCCGGTCGCGAATAACTTGTAGGCGATGCCGCGCACGGTGATTGGCTGCACCCGTTCGGCGCTCTCGCGAGCCGCCGCGATCAGCGCAAGGCTTTTCTCTGACTTGCCCCGGCCTCTTCGCGCGGGGGCCTTGGCGCCGTCCGGATGCACAGTTCCCCGCGGTGCGCTATTATTTGCCTGTCGGTGTTCAGCCGATTGTATTGTGTTTTGCGCCGCGCTCGGATTGCCCCCGGGCGCGGCGTTTTCATGTGGGTGAGTCATCGCTGGCCATCCCCCCTGCCGGCCAGAGATACAGCATGAGTCGCACCAAGCGCGCGAACGGCGCGCATGAGCTCCGCGCGGCGGTAATAGCAACGGCTGCGAATCGTGATTGGTTGCGGCAATAGGCCATCGCGGCGCCAGCGCCATTCCGTCATCGCGGAAATGCCGCCGAGATAATCGCGTCGGCAGGCGGCAGCGGGAATCAGCGCATTATCAACTTCATGTTCATGCGCGGGGTTGGCGGCGATATCATCGGCGCCGTCAATAGCGGGGGTTGTCATCGTTAGCACGTCCTCTCGGTTAACGTGCTAACAAGTTAGTGCGCGTTACAGATCAGCGCATGGGGCATAATTTTGGCGAAAACTGCCCCATGCCGCTATTCGTGGTTCGCCTTGGTTAGGCGCATTTCCTCGGCACGCTTCGCCATCTGCTCCACATAAAGGTGCCCCAATCGATATTGTAGCTCTTTTTTATAGCGCCTACGAACGTCTCGCGCGGCGGACTCGCCGATGGCGTTGGCGATCTCGTCCCAACTCTTGCCGTCATTCAGCATCCGTGCTGCTTGATTAATGCGATTCCACGTCGTTTTACCGTATCGCGGGGGCGGGTAGAGCTCGGCGTTTATCTCGTTCATCGCCATCAACAGCTTCAGTTCCGCGGCTGCGGGGTCTGGCGAGGCAGAGTCGAACAAAGGTATGGACTCGCCGATTAGCCGACTGATCCGCTCCAGCCGCTCGACCAGCAGCAGCCGTTCCCGGTTCATCGCGCCAGCTCCAGCACGTTGACCGTCTCGGCCTCATCAATGTGACGCATTACGTAATCGGCCCACGCGTCGAGTGCACGGCGGCGCTCGGGTAAATATTCGGCGCGGTTGTAGATGCCGGCCACGCCTACTTTTGTTCCGCTGATATGGTTGACGATGGCCTCGACCACGTGCGGGGCGATGCGCAGCTTGTCGGACGTGTGCGTGACCACTGATCGCCGAAGGTCGTGCAAGACCCACGGATCGGCAAGGTTGGCCCGGGCGTCCAGGCGGCTCTTGCTCTTGCTGAACCCGGAAAACGGATTCTCGCCGGTGCTGGTGAACACGAGCGGGGTCTTGATGCCTATGGACTTCTGCTCCAGGCGCCGGGCCTGGATGATCTCGACGGCGGGCGCTGACAGCGGGACCACATGCGGGCGTGCGTTCTTGGTGCGCTCGGGGGGCAACACCAATGCGGTGCATGTCTCGGTCGGATTGCCCTTGCTGTCGGTGGCGAGGGGGTAATCCTCGACAACCTCAGCCCAACGCATCGCGGCAATTTCATTGCGGCGCTGTCCGGTCAGCATCAGCAGTTTCACGATGCCCTCGAACAGGTCGCCGTGATTGGCTTGCGTCGGCTCGCTGGCGTGCCAGATCGCGGCGAGCTCGCCGATGCTCAGCACGCGATCGCGGCTGACTTCGGCGCCGGGCTTGTCAACGTCGGCTGTCGGGTTGTGCGTGACGATGCGGCGAGACTTCGACCACTTGAACAGCAGGCGCAGATATGCCAAAACTCGGTTCGCCATGGTTGCGGCGCGTCGCTCCACAAGCTTGTCCATGGCTTCGATAACGTCGCGCTCGGTGATGTCTGCGATGGGGCGTTCTTTCCACGTGGCGAGCACGTCGCACGACAACGCGCGCTCCAGCTCCGCTAGGGTGCGCGGCGCCGGGCGGCGATTCATGCGGCCGATGTAGCGGGCAAGGAAGTCGGCGCGGACGTTGGCGTAGGTGTCGCGGCTTCGGGCCTCCATTGCCTGCTTGCGATCGCCGCGGACGTTGATCGGGTCCTTCCCCTGCTGGGCCAACTCCATCGCCTTGCGGGCCTGCTCGCGGGCCTCGGCTAGCGCCAGTTCTGCCGACGTGCCTAGCGTGATGCGCGCTTGCTTCCAGGCGCCCGCTTTGAGCACGCGCACCATGCAGAAGTACGACTTCCGATGCTTGCCGACGCGCAGACCAAAACCAGGAAGCACGGTGTCGAAAATGTCGTGCTGGGCCTTGCCGAGCGGCAGTTTCGCGTTCTGTATGGTGGCGTCGGTGATGCGCCGAGCGCCGGGCTTGTTAGACTTGGCGGTAGCCATGGCCGGACCTCTTGCTAGGTTGGGCGTGGTCAGGGCCTCGGGGCGGGTGGTGCCGTCTCGGGGCCTGTTTGTTACCTATTCCAGGCGAAATGCCCGAAAAATAGGTAACACCGTAGGTAACAAACATCCTGTTATGGGGCGTTACCTAGACGTTATGGAATGATAGGCACGTTATGGAATGATAGGCGGAAATGCAGTATTTCTCAACAGAACAGCAGGTTATATGTCGCCGATTCACTGAATAGGTGACGGGGCGTTAGGGCCTGAAACGGCCATTTTGCTGATTTGTAATCAGCAGGTCGTCGGTTCGAATCCGTCCGCCAGCTCCAATAAAAGCAATGGCTTGCGCTGTATTCCGGTAGAAATGTGTCCTACCCTTCAGAGGTCCGCATAGGCTTTCCGATCCGCTTCGGAATTCCGGTCATCGAACGCATTGAAGGGATCATCGCCCCTGACCGGCTGCGCCTTGGTCAGGATTACCTGGCCATTCCCGATGCGTTAGGCGATCTCGTCCCCTGGACGCAGGCCGAGTGCCGCGCGTACGGGACTAGGCACGGTGGTTTGCGGCTTGCTGCTGAGCTTACTGGTCAGCATCCTGACACCTCGCGATCAGCACGATGAAGAATGCTTGCCAAGGTAAGGAAGAACGTTGCGTCGGTAAACCAACGGCGGCGTCAGATGAAAGAGCGATCGCGCCTGCCGGTTCTTGGGCGATTACGCCGGCGCCTCCGTGCGGTTCAGTAGCTCCGCAAGTCGGAGCTCACGCCGTTTTCACCGCAACGCCGGATTTGCCCTTAGCCTCTCCACGGCGAGATCGACGAAGCTTCGCACCTTTGCCGAGCCGCGGCGGTCCTCGCGATGGATCACGTGGACCGGCAGCGAAGCCTCTTCGTATTCCGGTAACACCGTCCGAAGCTTGCCGGCCGCCAACTCGTTCGCCACCTGATAGGAGATCAGCCGGGTCAGGCCAAACCCGCTCTTGGCGGCTTCGAGTGCGCCGTCGTTGGTATTCACGAGAATGCGCGGGCTGAGCCGGACGCCGATCTTTTCTCTCCCCTCGGCAAACGTCCAATTCGACCCTGTAGACACGGATGTGGCGGCAATGATCGTGTGTCGCGCAAGATCCGCTGGACTCATGGGTGTGCCGTGCTTCTCCAGGTAGGCCGGTGCCGCGCAGACGACGAGACGCACTTGGCCCACGCGAATTGCCCGCAACGTCGAGTCGGGCAGCGCCCCGATGCGGACGCCGACGTCGAGACCTTCCTCCGCGAGATTGACTACGCGATCGACGAGCAGCGCCGAGACGGTCGTTTCCGCAAATCGCTCCTGATAGGCGGTGACGATCGGCATCACATAGATCTTCCCGAACAGCACCGGAGCCGTGACCGCGAGATGTCCGCGCGGCGCGGCATTGATGCCGGCCGCCGCCTCGTCGGCCTCATCCGCCTCGAGCAGGATCCGCCGCGCGTCCT
>JBGSTR010000044.1:0-1662 GCA_041736365.1 Chromatiaceae bacterium
CGGCACCGATCGCTGCCGCCATGGGCTCCTCGATCAGATACACCTGTCGCGCCCCGGCGCCGATCGCCGATTCGCGGATCGCGCGGCGCTCCACCTGGGTCGAGCCGCAGGGCACGCAGATCAGCACCCGCGGGCTGGGACGGATCATCCGACTCTCGTGGACCTTGTGGATGAAGTACTGCAGCATCTTCTCGGTGACCGTGAAATCGGCGATGACGCCGTCCTTCAGCGGTCGGATGGCGGTGATGTTCTGGGGCGTGCGCCCGAGCATCATCTTAGCCTCCTCGCCTACCGCCACCACCGACTTGGGCGCCCCGGCCCGCTCCTGACGAATGGCGACCACCGACGGCTCGTTGAGCACGATACCTTGGCCACGCGCATAGATCAGCGTGTTGGCGGTGCCAAGATCAATCGATAGATCGTTGGAGAACATCCCACGAATTCGTCTGAAGAACATCGGGTGCTTACCTTGCAGCAGGAAAGGGAACGCCGGGCTCCCCGTGCGTCCGGAGGGCGTCCGCTGGCGGGAATCCTGGAAAAATGAGGCGGCTAATCTAGCAACGCAGCGAAACCTCGGCAAGGAGGCATCGCACGCGTCGCGTTCCGCCTACTCCGGCTCTGTGCTATTTTGTGCAGCTCAATGCATCAGGGATCCGGATGTGTCCCCCGGCTAAGCATGAGCATCCTAAAGGCACCCATACAACCGGTCCGAGCAACCGTCGGCCCAAGCGGCGCGGACGACGCCGGACATCTCGGGCGCGCCGAGCGCGTGCGCCCCGCGTAGCGACGAATCAAGCGATGGCACTCGAGCGTTCCGACGTTACCAAGATCGCCCACCTGGCGCGGCTCGCCGTCTCCGAGGAGGAGACACAACGCTACGCCGCCGATCTTTCGAACATCCTCGACCTGGTGGCGCAAATGGACGCGGTGGACACCGCGGCCGTCGACCCCATGGCGCACCCGTTGCACATGACCCAGCGGCTGCGCCCGGACGAGCCGACGGAGACCGATCGGCGTGACCTCTTCCAGGCCAACGCGCCGCTGACCGAGGACGGACTCTATCTGGTCCCCAAGGTGATCGAGTAGCCCCTATCCGCCGCGCCCCCCGGAAGCGGGCCGCCACCAACGACGCAACCAGCGCATGCAAGACCAAACCATCGCCGAGATCGGCGCCGACCTGCGCGCCGGAGTCTGCTCGAGCGTCGAGCTCACGCACCATTACCTGGAGCGGATCGCTCGTCTCGACAGCGGCCTCAACAGCTTCATCACCGTCTGCGCCGAGCAGGCGCTGGCCGCCGCACGCCAAGCGGACGCCGCGTTGGCGGCCGGAGCCGGCGGACCGCTGACCGGTATTCCGATCGCCCATAAGGACATCTTCTGCACCCGCGGACTGCGCACGAGCTGCGGCTCGCGCATGCTCGAGCGCTTCGTCGCCCCCTACGACGCCACCGTCGTGGAGCGTCTGGAGGCCGCCGGGGTCGTGATGCTCGGCAAGACCAACATGGACGAGTTCGCCATGGGCTCGTCGAACGAGACCAGCTACTACGGGCCGGTGCGAAACCCCTGGGATCCCGCACGGGTGCCGGGCGGCTCCTCCGGCGGTTCCGCGGCAGCGGTCGCGGCACGCCTATGCGTGGCCGCCACCGGCACCGATACCGGCGG
>JBGSTR010000130.1:0-2539 GCA_041736365.1 Chromatiaceae bacterium
GCGGCGACCAGGATCCGGTCGCCATCGCGCGCGCGGCGCTCGATGCGGCGCGCAAGCAGTTCAAGGACGTGCTGATCGTCGACACCGCCGGGCGGCTGCACGTCGATGCCGCCATGATGGACGAGATCAAGGCCTTGCACGCCGCGGTTAAACCGGTCGAGACGCTGTTCGTGGTCGACGCCATGACCGGACAGGACGCGGTGAATACTGCCAAGGCCTTCGACGAGGCCCTGCCGCTGACCGGCGTGATCCTGACCAAGACCGACGGCGACGCCCGCGGCGGCGCGGCCCTCTCGATTCGGCAGATCACCGGCAAGCCGATCAAGTTCCTCGGCACCGGGGAGCGCACGACCGCGCTGGAGCCGTTTCATCCGGATCGCGTCGCCTCGCGCATCCTCGGCATGGGCGATGTCATCTCGTTGGTCGAGGAGGTCCAGGCCAAGGTCGATCGCGAGAAGGCCGAGCAGCTCGTCAACAAGCTCAAGAAGGGCAAGGATTTCGATCTCTCCGACTTCAAGGAGCAGTTGGAGCAGATGGCGAACCTGGGCGGCATGGCGAGTCTGATGGAGAAGCTGCCGGGCATGAATCAGATACCGGCGGGGGTGGCGAGCCAGGTCAACGACAAGGAGATGCTCAAGCTGGTGTCCATGATCAACTCGATGACCCCGCACGAGCGCCAGTTTCCGGCGGTGATCAAAGGGTCTCGAAAGCGGAGGATCACGCAGGGTTCCGGAACCCAAGTCCAGGACCTGAACCGGCTCCTGAAGCAGTTCACCCAGATGCAGAAGATGATGAAAAAAATGAAGGGCGGCGGCATGGCGAAGATGATGCGATCACTGCGCGGGCGCATGCCCGGCGGGTTTCCCGGTGGCGGCATGCCCCCGGGCGGCGGGTTCCGGATGTGAGCGGCGCAGAGTCCCGGCGGGGCGACGCGACCATGCAAGCTACCGACTGTCTCACGGCGGCCATGCTTACCGTCGGGCAGACCCACGAGGTTAGGCTGAGCTTCAGCCGGGAGTCGGTCGAGCGCTACTGCGCCTTGTGCGGGGACTACAACGCGATCCACCGCGATCTCGAGGCCGCGCGGCGGCGCTTCCCGGGCGTGCGCGATATCGTGGTTCCGGGTGGGCTGGTGCAGAGCACCGTATCGGGCATTTTGGGCACCTCCTTTCCCGGCGACGGAACCCTGGGGTTGACCTTCGCGCCGGAGCGCTTCCGCAAGCCGGTGTGCCCCGACGACCCGCTGGTGATCACCCTGGAGGTGTCGCGCATTCGCGGCGCCATCGTCGAGCTGAGTATTCGACTCGACGACGCCGACGGCAATCCGGTGAGCTCCGTAACGGCCAAGGTGATCCCGCCCGACGACGCCTATCGCCAGTGGTGGGAGCAGGAGCGGGGCTAACGTCATCGAGTGCGGCCGGCCGCTCCCGTTCCGTTTTCGCACGCCGGCCTACCAACCGCGCTCCAGCAGCGGCTTGAGAAAGCGGCCGGTGTGGGAGCGGTCGTTGGCGGCGATGGCCTCGGGCGTGCCGGTGGCGATGATCTCGCCGCCCTTGTCGCCGCCTTCCGGCCCCAGGTCGATGACCCAGTCCGCGGTCTTGATGACGTCGAGATTGTGCTCGATGACGATCACCGTGTTGCCGTGGTCGCGGAAGCGGTGGAGCACGTCCAGCAGATGCTTCACGTCGTGGAAGTGCAGCCCGGTGGTGGGCTCGTCGAGGATGTAGAGGGTGCGCCCGGTGTCGCGCTTGGAGAGCTCGCGGCTGAGCTTCACGCGCTGCGCCTCGCCGCCGGAGAGCGTGGTGGCGCTCTGGCCCAGTCGCACGTAGGACAGGCCGACGTCCATCAGGGTCTGGAGCTTGCGGTTGATGATCGGCACCGGGGCGAAGAAGCCGAGCGCATCCTCCACCGTGAGATTCAGGACCTCGTCGATGGTCTTGCCCTTGTAGCGGATCTCCAGGGTCTCGCGGTTGTAGCGGTGGCCCTTGCAGGTGTCGCACTGGACATAGATGTCCGGCAGGAAGTGCATCTCGACCCGGATCAATCCGTCGCCCTTGCACGCCTCGCAGCGTCCGCCCTTGACGTTGAAGCTGAAGCGCCCGGAGGTGTAGCCGCGCGATCGCGCCTCCGGCACCGCCGCGAACAAATCCCGGACCATATTGAACAACCCGGTGTAGGTGGCCGGGTTGGAGCGCGGGGTGCGGCCGATCGGGCTCTGGTCGATGTCCACGACCTTGTCGAAGTACTCCAGCCCTTGCACCGCGTCATGCTCCGCCGGTCGCACGCTGGCGCCGTTGAGCTCGCGCGCGGCCATCGGGTAGAGGGTGTCGTTGATCAACGTGGATTTCCCCGAGCCAGACACGCCGGTCACGCAACAAAAGGTCCCGACCGGGATCTCCGCATCCACCGCGCGCAGGTTGTTGGCGCGGGCGCCGAGCACGCGCAGCATCTTGGTCCGGTCGACCGGGGTGCGCCGGGTCGGGATCGGGATGCGCAGCTCGCCGGACAGATAGCGGCCGGTGATTGAGCGCGGCGCGGC
>JBGSTR010000160.1:0-5521 GCA_041736365.1 Chromatiaceae bacterium
CCCGGCGCTGCCTCGGCACCGGCGGATTGCTGGCGCTCGAGCACGGCTTCGATCAGGGGCTCGCGGTGCGGCGGCTCCTGGGCGCGCTCGGCTATCGAGACATCGAGACGCTAACCGATCTCGCCGGTCACGAGCGGATAAGTCTCTGCTTCAAATAGCAAAACGCCAGCGTTTCCCGTCCTCGCCAGGGGTAGCCCTACATTTTTTAGCGCTTTTGTCCTTGATTATTCGCAATCGGCGTTTAGCATAAAGAGGGTATGGACATTCCAGAAGCCGAGCGAATCAAGAAGCGCGAGATCGCCTTTGCGGAATTCCACCCCGATCCCAACCAGGCGTGGACCGCGGCGGTTTACCTGGCTGATGTCGACGGAATTCTCGACAGCGACGCGACCACACCGACCCTGCTCCGGATCAGCTACGACTTGCTGCAAACCACGCTCCAAGAGATCGAGGATGCTTTGCGGGGGATCGGACTGCACCTGGACAACCGCCTGCTGTACCGCGTCCGCCGCGCGCTCTACTACTACACCGAAGAGACCCAGCGGGCGAACTGCGGTTGCCGGCAGGCACGCGGCGATTGTACGGACAAGGTCTTCGTCACCCGTTACCAGCAGATGGATCACGGCTGCCGGGACCAGCGACCGGAGCACTGGCGACGATATCTTTAGTTAGAGGCCGATAGAAAGCCATCCTTGGCTTTCGATCGGCTCGCGATCCGAGAGGCGCGACTCTCGGATCGCTCCATCTTCAAGCGCTTGAAGCGCTTGAAGATGCCGGGCCATCCTTGGCCCGGACACGCAATACCCTGCATCAGCGTTTGCTCGGCAGAGGCCGAGCGAAAGCGGTTCTTGGCTCTTGATCCGCTCGCCCGTTACCGCCGACGTCCAACCTGCGGTTATGCTGCGGGACCGACCCCCTCCCGCGGTCCGCCGATGAACGACCAACAATTACTGCGCTATAGCCGGCAGATCATGCTGCCCGCCTTCGGCATCGCCGGGCAAGAGCGCCTGCGCGCGGCCAGCGTGCTGGTGGTAGGACTCGGCGGACTCGGCTCCCCGGTCGCCATGTATCTGGCCGCGGCGGGTGTCGGGCGGCTGTTGCTCGCGGACTTCGACGCGGTGGATCTCTCCAACCTGCAACGGCAGTTGTTGCATACCAGCGATCGCATCGGAATGCCGAAGGCCGATTCGGCCTGTCTCACGCTCGCCGCGATCAACCCCGAGGTGGCGCTGGTGCCGATCAAGCGCAGCCTCACCGAAGACACCCTGCCGGAGCTGGTCGCGGGCGTCGACCTGGTGGTGGACGGCAGCGACAACTTCGCGACTCGATTCGCCGTCAACGCGGCCTGTTTCGCGGCCGGCGTGCCGCTGGTGTCAGGGGCGGCCATCCGCAGCGAGGGGCAAGTCTGCGTCTTCTCGGGCCAGTCCGGCGGCCCCTGCTACCAGTGCCTGTACCCGCGCGACGGTGGCAACGACGAGACTTGCGCCGCCAACGGCGTACTGGCACCCGTGGTCGGGATCATCGGCTCGATCCAGGCGACGGAGGCGATCAAGGTGCTGTCTCAATTTGGAGAGCCGCTGTTCGGGCGACTACTCCTGCTCGACGCGGCGCTGATGGAATGGCGGAGCGTCCGCCTGCCCGCGGACCCGTCCTGCCCGGTCTGCTCCCGGTGCCCTGAGTAGCGACGACAAACCGAGCTGTTGACCCGCGAATGTTTGCGATCGACTGTGTTGCGCGGGCTCGATTCCTGTATCTTTATCAGGTTTCACTAATGTGCCCGTGACGGAACCCGACCCATGCGCTTCGAAGTCAGCCAGCAAGAGATCAAGCAGGCCAACGTCCCGCACGAGATCTTCCTCACCAACCTGATCGGCAATCACATCCTGATGGCCATCGCCGCCGGCGGGGTCGCGGGATCGTTTCCCTGGGTCATGGCGGTCATCCCGGTGATCTCGTTCTCACTGCTCGGCTACACGTTGTGGCGCGCCCGCCAGTCGTTCACCCGCGATTCCTGGTATGTGATGTGCCATTGGCAGGTGTGTGCGCGGCGCAGCCGCATCTTTATTCTGATGCTGTTGCTGCTGGTCGCGGCCATGGGGCTCGGCTGGATGGCCTATGCGGTCGGCGGGATGATGAAGGAGGCCGTCATCGCGCTGGTGCTGGGCACCGGCATCCTGCCCGTCATGGTGACCGTGCTGGTGCTTGTCATCGTGGAGTCGGACGCCCTGTATCACGCCAATCAGGCGAAGCTGCCCAAGTGGGTGGTCGAGCGCTATCCCAACCCGGACGCAAAGGTCGTCGCGGAGGACGACCTGGTCCATCACCCCGATTGATTCAGCCGCGTCTTAGGGAAACGCTGATTAAATGCCGTCCTGGCATTTGATCAGCCCGCGGTCCGAGCGGCGCGACTCCCGGACCGCTGCAGTTTTCAAGCCCTTACGGCGCTTGAAAATACCGTGCCATCCCTGGCCCGGACTTGAAACGCTTTAAATCAGCGTTTCCTTAGTTTGCCGCGGGTTTCGCCGCAAGCTCCTGGCTCACGAGCGTATTGAGCACGTCGATCAGCTTGTCCTGGCTCCCGGCCTGGGACGGGCTGGTGCGATATTTCCCGTTGATGATCAAGGCGGGCACACCGTCGATTCCATAGCGACGGTTCATCTCGGTGGCCTTGCGGAGCTTCGCCTCGACATAGAAGGACTCGTAGGCGGTACGAAACTCAACCGGATCAATCCCGACCTCCTCGGCGAACTTCACCAGGTCGTCTTCAGTCAGAATCCTGCGGTTCTGCTCGTGCATGGCCTTGAACAGGGCGGTGTGAAACACGTCCAGCTTGCCCATAACCTCGGCCGCGTAGTAAGCGCGGGCGTGCGGGTCCCAGCGCGGACCGGTGGCGGGCATGCGCCGAAACTCGACTCCCGCGGGCATGGTCGCGACCCAGGACTCCATGCTGGGCTCCAGATGCCAGCAATGCGGGCAGCCATACCAGAAGATCTCCAACACCTCGACCTTGTCGCCGGTCTCGGTGGGCTGCGCCGGATCCAACACCGTATAGTCGATACCCTCGTCGGCCGCCCATGCGCCGCTCGCGAGCATCAGGCCGCATAGGACGCCAAGAATCTTTTTGCCCAACATTTCAGTGCTCCTCATAGTGGGAATTTGAAATCTCGCAATGGCTCAGGCGCCGACGGCGTAGTCGAGCACCAAGCCCGCAAAGATCGCCATGCCGAAGTAATTGTTGTTCAGGAAGGCCTGGAAACAGGCCCCCGGATCGCGCTCGCGGATCAGGACCTGCTGGTAGACCGAGATCAGCCCCGCGGCCGCAACACCGCCGAAATAGTAGCTTCCCCGCCCGGCCAGCAGCCCGATCCATACCAGCAAGATCAGCATCAGGATCTGCAGCAGCCCGATCATGAGCCGGTCCATGCTGCCGAACAGGATCGCCGTGGAGCGGATGCCGATCTTCAGGTCGTCCTCGCGGTCGACCATCGCGTACTGGGTATCGTAAATCAGCGCCCACACCAGGGTCGCCCCGAACAGAATCCATGCATAGCCGGGGATCGAGCCGGTTACCGCGGTGAAGGCCATGGGAATTGCCCAACCAAACGCGGCACCGAGAAAGAGCTGCGGCAGGTGCGTATAACGCTTCATAAAGGGATAGATCACGGTCAGCACCAGGGCCACCAGCGAGAGTGCAATCGTCTGCCAGTTCAGAAACAGAACCAGCGCGAATGCCGCGAGGCTGAGTAAGACGAAGACGCCGATCGCCTCCGCCCCACTCACCGCACCCGTCGCCAGCGGTCGCCCACGGGTACGCGCCACGTGACCGTCGAAGTCACGGTCGGCGAAGTCGTTGATGGCGCACCCGGCCGAGCGCATCAGCACCACCCCGGTGACAAACACCAGCACCACCCACCACGGCGGATTGCCGGCCCCGGCAAGCCACAGGGCCCACAATGCCGGCCACATCAGCAGGAAGATGCCGATCGGCCGATGCAGGCGCACCAGCAGCGCATAGGCGTGCAGGCGCTCGCGCCACGAGCGGGCGCGCATAACGCCGATTTTGAGCTCGGGAAGACTCATTCGAATTAGCTACCGCTCGAGTCCGACTCCGCGAAGGGTCGGAGATTATCGCATACCCGCCCCGCGGGGCGAGAAGCGGGACCGGCCAATGGAATCAGACCCGTCCGTAGTCCTCCCGATGACCCAGCCAGCGGGCGACCAAAGGCTCGACCATCTTCGGATGGCGGCGCACAATCAGGTCCGCCGCGCGCTGCGCCGCCGCAATTAGATGCTGATCCCGGATCGGGTCGGCAACGCGAAACTGCACCAGTCCGGTCTGGCGGGTACCGAGCACCTCGCCGGCGCCGCGCATCGCAAGGTCGCGCTCGGCAATCTCGAATCCGCTGGTGGTGGTGCGGATCAGACCCAACCGCTCCCGCGCCGCCGCCGAGAGCGGCGCATGGTACAGGAGCACACAATGGCTCTGCACCGCGCCGCGCCCGACTCGGCCGCGCAGCTGATGGAGCTGAGCGAGCCCCAGACGCTCCGGGTTCTCGATAATCATCAGGCTCGCGGCGGGCACGTCGACGCCGACCTCGATCACCGTGGTGGCGACCAGCAAATCGATCTCGCCGCGTACCAGATCCGCCATGACCGACTCGCGCTCCGCGGGCTTCAGACGCCCGTGGACCAGGCCCACACGCACCTCGGGAAGGCTCGCCGCAAGCTCCCGGGCGGCCTCCTCGGCCGCTTGGCACTGCAGGGTCTCGGATTCCTCGATCAGGGTGCAGACCCAATAGGCCTGCCGACCTCCGGAGCAGGCCTCGCGGACCCGCTCGATCACGGCGTCGCGGCGCGCGTCCGGCACCGCCACGGTGGTAATCGGCGTGCGTCCGGGGGGCAGCTCGTCGATGACCGAGAGGTCCAGGTCTGCGTAGATCGTCATGGCCAGCGAGCGCGGAATCGGCGTTGCGGTCATGATCAACTGATGCGGGGCGCCACCCTCGCCCCCACCCTTCTCGCGCAGCTTCATGCGCTGGTGGACGCCGAACCGATGCTGCTCGTCGACGATCACCAGGCCCAGGTCGGCAAAGCACACGTCGTCCTGGAACAGGGCGTGGGTACCGACGACTACGCGAGCCTCCCCGGAGCCGATCACCTCGCGCAGCGCGCCGCGCTCACGCCCCTTGTGCCGCCCGGCGAGCCACACCGGCTCGATCCCGAGCGGCGCCAACCATCCCCGAAGATTCCGCAGGTGTTGCTCGGAGAGCAGCTCGGTAGGCGCCATCAAGGCCACCTGACGGCCGGCCTCGACCGCCTGCAGTGCGGCCAGCACCGCCACAACGGTCTTGCCCGAGCCTACATCCCCCTGCAACAAGCGCTGCATGGGTCGGTCTTGGGCGAGGTCCGCGGCGATATCGGCGACCACCCGCTCCTGCGCCGCGGTGAGCTGAAACGGCAACGCATCCCGAAGACGCCGCCTTAGCTCCCCGTCACCCCGCAGCGCCGGGGCGCCGACGCG
>JBGSTR010000208.1:0-1574 GCA_041736365.1 Chromatiaceae bacterium
TTGGCGTTGCCGCGGCGGAGCTCGAGCGTACCCGGCTCACAGCGCCATTCGACGGTGTGGTCGCCGAGGTGTCCGGCGAGCTCAACGAGTATGTGACGCCATCGCCGCCCGGTATCCCGACGCCGCCGGCCGTGGACCTGATCGATGATCGTTGCTTCTACATCTCGGCTCCCATCGACGAGGTCGATGCGCCCAAGGTGCGACTCGGCGCCGAGGCTCGGGTTACGCTCGATGCCTACGGCGAGCGCACCTTTCCGGGTCGGGTCCGCCGTATCGCGCCCTACGTGCTGGATGTCGAAAAGCAGTCGCGGACCGTCGAGGTGGAGGTCGAGATCCTCGACCCGCCGGCCGATGCGCCCCTGCTCGCGGGCTACAGCGCCGACGTGGAGGTTATCGTCGACCGTCGCGAGGACGTGCTCCGGGTTCCGACCGCCGCGGTGCGCGCCGAGGGTGGCGTGCTGGTGCTCGACCCGGCGACCGGCCTGCTCGTCGATCGATCCATCGAGAAGGGTCTGAGCAACTGGGATCAGACGGAGGTAAGGACCGGTCTCCGGGAAAGTGACTTGGTCGTGCTATCGCTGGATCGGGACGGCGTGGAGGCCGGTGCGCGGGCCACCCCCGAAGCCGAAAAATGATTCGTCTCTCGGGCATCGCCCGCACCTTCATCGTCGGCGATCAGCCGGTGCACGCATTGCGCAACATCGACCTCTCCTTCGCGGACGGCGAGTACGCCGCCATCATGGGGCCGTCGGGGTCGGGCAAGAGCACGATGCTGAACCTGCTGGGGCTGCTGGACCGCCCGGACGCCGGTCGCTATGAGCTCGACGGGCAAGAGACCACGACACTGACGGAAGATCGCCGGGCGGCGCTGCGCCGCGAGCGCATCGGTTTCGTCTTCCAGTCGTTTCACTTGATACCGCGACTCTCCGCCGCCGAGAACGTGGCGTTGCCCCTGCTGCTTGCCGGTTGTCCGCTCCGCGAGCGACGCGAGCGGGTGGAACGCATTTTGGCTGCGCTGGGTCTCACCGACCGCGCCCATCACCGCCCGGATCAGCTCTCGGGCGGACAGCGCCAGCGGGTCGCCATCGCGCGCGCCACCATTATGGAGCCCGGCCTGCTGCTGGCGGACGAGCCCACCGGCAATCTCGATCGCAGCTCGGGCCAGGAGGTGATCCGCACACTGGAAGCACTCAACGCCCGCGGCCTCACCCTGTTGATCGTCACCCACGACCCCGTGATCGGCGAGCGGGCGGGGCGACGGGTGCGGATGGACGACGGTCGCATCCTGGAGGACCGGTGCGCCTAGAGGACAGCCTGCTCTTCGGCGTGCGCTCGCTCACTACGAACCGCGCGCGCACCTGGCTGACGCTCTTTGCGATGGGCTTGGGCACCGCGGCGGTGGTGCTGCTGTCCGCCCTCGGCGAGGGCGCCCGGCACTATGTCCTGGATGAGTTTACCCAGCTCGGCAGCCATCTGTTGATCGTGCTGCCGGGGCGCAACGAGACCGCCGGTGGGCCACCGCCGCTGCTCGGCGAGACACCGCGGGACCTGACCCTCGACGATGCGGTCGCGCT
>JBGSTR010000231.1:0-10042 GCA_041736365.1 Chromatiaceae bacterium
GACGACTATCTGGTTAAGCCGTACGCCTTCAGCGAGCTGCTGGCCCGGGTGGACGCCCTCGGGCGGCGGCTGCGACCTGCCGCCGAGGCCCCGACCGTCCTGCAGGTCGCGGATCTGGAGCTGGATCTGATTTCCCACCGGGTAACCCGGGCCGGACGGCCGATCCGTCTCCAGCCCCGGGAGCTGCGGATGCTGGAATATCTGATGCGCCAGGCCGGGCGGGTGGTGACCCGAACCATGTTGCTGGAGCAGGTCTGGGACTTCCATTTCAATCCCCAGACCAACGTCATCGACACCCAGATCAGTCGGCTGCGCGCCAAGATCGACCGCGGGTTCGACCGCCCCCTGCTGCATACGGTACGCGGCGCCGGCTACAAGCTGGATGACCACCCCTAGACTCTTGCGCACCACCGCGGTGCGCCTGGCATTACGCTACGCCCTCCTCTATGCCGTACTGATCGCAGTAGGTTTGGGGCTGCTTTACTGGAGCACCGGCCGCTTCGTGGATGCCCAGGTGCGCGCGGGGCTCGAGCGCGAGATGCAGGAGCTGATGCGCACCGACCGCGCCCAAGGCCGCCCGCAGCTGGTGGCCGAGATCGTCGCGGAGCTGCACCTCGGCGGTCGCGACCGGCTCCACGTCCTGCTCGCCGACGCCGACGGCAGATCCCTAGCGGGCGACCTGACCCAATGGCCCCTCGACGTCACGACCGACAATCGGGTGCGCAACGTCTGGGTGGACGAAGACCTGCTGCCCGGCCGGGGCGAGGACGAGGCCTACTGGCCCGCACTTGCCGCAGAATTGCCGGACGGCGCGCGGCTGCTGATCGCCCACGCGGTGGATCAGGCCGACGCCCTGCAGGATTTTGCGCTGGGGACGATGGCCGCGATCCTAGCCGTATCCGTCGCACTGGCGCTTGGTCTGGGCCTGCTCCAAGGGCGGAACCTGCTGCGTCGCATCGACACCCTTAGCGCCACCGCCCGAGCGGTCGGCGCCGGACGCCTGTCCCGGCGCATCCCTCTGAGCGGACGGAATGACGAATTCGACGATTTGGCCGACCAGCTCAACGCCATGCTGGAGCGCATCGAGCAGCTGCTGACCGGAATGCGTCAGGTCACGGACAATGTCGCACACGACTTGCGCGGCCCCCTATCGCGGCTACGCAACCGCTTGGACGTGACCCTGCTGGAGGCACGGACGCCGGAGGAATACCGGGAGGCCATCGAGCGTGCCGGCGACGACATCCAAGGTATCATCCAGACCTTCAACGCCCTGCTGGAAATCGCCCAGGCCGAGGCCGGAAACCTGCGCGGCGAGTGGGGGCCGGTCGATTTGGCTACCCTGGCCGCGGAGCTGGGCGACCTCTATCGGGATATCGCCGAGGAGCAGGATAAGGGGATCGACGTCAGTCTTGACCCGGGCCTGACGGTCGAGGGCAACCGCGACCTCTTGGCCCAGGCGTTGAGCAACCTGCTGGAGAACGCCGTGAAGTTCGCGCCGATCGGCAGCCGCGTCGATCTCACGGTGCTGCGCACCGCCGGACGGGTACGCCTGAGCGTCCGCGACCGCGGTCCCGGCATCCCGGCCGACCAGCGCGAACGGGTGCTCGAGCGTTTCGTGCGTCTCGACGCCGCGCGCAGCACGCAGGGCAGCGGTCTCGGTCTAAGTCTGGTAGCCGCCGCGGCACGCCTGCACGGCGCCAATTTGAGCCTGGGCGACGCCGGGCCCGGACTCATCGTGACGCTCGAATTTCCCCTCGCGCAAGGCGCCTGACGCCCCGCCGCACGACAGCGTGTGACCGCAGTTCTCCCGGCTCCCAACGAGCAGGGACTGCTCCAGAGCTGCAGGTTGTCGAAGTAGCGCGAATACTTCCACACCTTGCCGTCGTGCTCGGGTTGGGCTCCGGCCTCTCTTAAGGAGAAGCACGGCGGTTTGGTGGCTGGTAGGATGCGCGCAGTCGCCGCCGGCAATCGCCCCGGCGGGCCCTTCCTCCCCCCACACGACAGGACTTCGATGGCTCTCGACCCGGACTTGGACCACCTGCGAATCGGCGTGATCGGCTTGGGCTACGTCGGGCTGCCGCTCGCAGTCGAGCTGGGAAAACGCTATCCCACCATCGGCTTCGACACGGATACGGCGCGCGTCGCCGCGCTGCGCAGCGGCGTGGACAGCTCGCTGGAAGTTGAGTCCGCGGATCTGGCGCTGGCTAGCCGACTCGGCTACGCCGACCGGGCCGAGGCGCTCGCGGCGTGCAACTTCTTCATCGTCACCGTGCCGACGCCGGTCAACGATCACAAGCAGCCGGATCTGCGTCCGCTGCAGTCCGCGAGCGCGACCATCGGCGAGCTGATCAAACCCGGCGACCTCGTTGTCTACGAGTCCACCGTCTACCCGGGCGCCACCGAAGAGGTCTGCGTCCCGATCATCGAGAAGGTCTCCGGGCTGCGATTCAACCGCGATTTCTATGCCGGCTACAGCCCGGAGCGCATCAACCCCGGCGACAAGGCGCATCGCCTGACGACCATCAAGAAGGTCACCTCCGGCTCGACACCCGAGGCGGCGGAGCTGGTGGACGCGCTCTACCGCAGCATCATCACGGCGGGCACTCACCGGGCGAGCAGTATCCGCGTCGCGGAGGCGGCGAAGGTCATCGAGAACACCCAGCGCGACCTCAACATCGCCCTGATCAATGAGCTTGCGCTGATCTTCAACCGGCTCGGACTGGACACCCTGGAGGTGCTGGAGGCGGCGGGCAGCAAGTGGAACTTCCTGCCCTTTCGCCCCGGTCTCGTCGGCGGGCACTGTATCGGGGTCGATCCCTACTACCTGACCCACAAGGCACAGGAGATCGGTTACCACCCCGAGGTGATCCTCGCCGGCCGGCGACTCAACGACAGCATGGGGTCCTACGTTGCGCAGCAGGTGATCAAGCTGATGACCCGGCGCAACCTGCTCGCCGAGGGCGCACGGGTGCTGGTGCTCGGCCTGACCTTCAAGGAGAATTGCCCGGACCTGCGCAACACGCGCGTGGTGGACATCCTGGCCGAGCTCGCCGACTTCGGCATCGCCTGCGACGTGCACGATCCCTGGGCCAGTCCGCTGGAGGCGCGGTCGCTATACGGGCTGGATCTGCTCGAAGAGCCCCAACCCGGTGCCTATGACGCAATCGTTGTCGCGGTCGGCCACCGTCGGTTCGCCGAGCGTGGCGCCGCGTGGGTGCGATCGCTCGGCACCTCCGGCGCGGTGGTCTACGACGTCAAGCACGTGCTGCCGCGGGATCAGGTCGACGGTCGGCTCTGAGGAAGAGTGATGGGCACGGCCTATCGGCCTTTGCCCATCCTACGGTTCCGTCGACGTTTTCGCGTGGAGCCGAGGTCGCTTGCCCAGAGAACAATTACTTCTTGAACAAGATCTTACCGTGACGCGCCCGATGCGTCGTCGGCCCGCACTCTTCGCCCTGGAGCACACATGAAAGTTCTGGTCACCGGCAGCGCCGGTTTCATCGGCTCGGCCCTGTCGCTGCGGCTGCTCGATCGCGGCGACGAGGTGATCGGCGTCGACAACCTCAACGACTACTATGACGTCGGCCTCAAGGAAGCCCGTCTGGCGCGCACACTCGCCAATCCGGGTTTCCACGACGAGCGCGTCGATATCGAGGACGGCGCGCGCATGCAGGCGCTCTTTGCGACCCACCGCCCGGAGCGGGTGGTCAACCTCGCCGCCCAGGCCGGGGTCCGATACTCGATCGAGAATCCGATGGCCTATGTCGGCACCAATCTCGTCGGCTTCGCCAACATCCTCGAGTGCTGCCGTCACAACAGCGTCGAGCACCTGGTCTACGCCTCCAGCAGCTCGGTCTATGGGGCCAACACGGCGATGCCGTTCTCGGTGCACGACAATGTCGATCATCCGTTGAGCCTGTACGCCGCGAGCAAGAAGGCCAACGAGCTGATGGCCCATACCTACAGCCACCTCTACGGCCTGCCGACCACCGGGCTGCGCTTCTTTACCGTCTACGGACCCTGGGGGCGCCCGGATATGGCGCTGTTCAAGTTCACCCGCGCCATCCTCGCGGACGAGCCGATCGATGTCTTCAATCACGGCAAGCATCGCCGGGACTTCACCTTCATCGACGATATCGTCGAGGGTGTGATCCGGGTCCTGGATCGGGTGCCGGAGGGGAACCCGGCATGGTCCGGGGACAAGCCGGACTCGGCGAGCAGCCCGGCGCCCTACCGGCTCTACAACATCGGCAACAACCGGCCGGTCGAGCTGATGGACTATATCCGGATTTTGGAGCGCTGCCTGGGCCGCAAGGCGCAAATGAACCTGCTCCCCCTGCAGCCGGGGGACGTCCCGGATACCTACGCGGACGTCACGGATCTGGTGCGGGACACCGGCTACCACCCGGACACCTCGGTCGAGGCCGGGGTCGCCCAATTCGTGGAGTGGTACCGGGGCTATTACGGCAATTGAATCGCCCGCGTGGGCGGATTTGATGGGTTTCGCTGCTCGCTCTACCCAGTCTACCGAAACTTGTAGGATGGGTAGAGCGGCCGTCCGTTGACGTTGGCGATTGGCGACAACGGCGACCGGCCGTGAAACCCATCAATGTCGGCTGGGATTCGATGGGTATCGCTCCGCTCTACCCATCGAACTGGATGAACGGTCCGAGCCCTCAGAAGCTCACGTTGATCGCGGCGTAGATCGAGCGACCCATCCCCGGCACGGCGGTCCCCCACTGCGGCTGGTTGGGCGCCGGCGGTATGGTCATGGTCGTGCCCTGACCGACGTAGGCCCCGCCGAGGGGCAGGTCGTAGAAGCGGTCGAATACGTTCTCGACCCCGACCTCCAGGCCCCAAGTCTTCTTCTCGTAGCGGCTACGCAGGTTCATGAGCCCATAGCCGGCGGTCTCGATTTCATTGCGCATCTGCGACACGTTGTCCTTGCTGGCGACGAATTCGCCCTCGATGGTATTGCGCCAGGGACCGAGCTCCTGCGTGATTGCAAGTGTCGCGTTCAACGGCATGATATTGTAAAGATTGTCGCCCGTATCTTCGTTCTCGCCATCGGTGTAGCTGGCGATCAGCCGGGTATCGAAATCGCCGAAGGCGGTGCCGCTGGCGATCCGATAGTGCGCGAGCAGATCAATACCGTAGATGCGTGCCGACTGGTTGACGTACTTCAGCACGCTGAAGTCATCGACTACGAGCACCGTGCTGGGGGCATTGGTTTGCGCGTTCCATTGCACCGCGTCGACGTAGTCCTGGACGTAGGTGTAGTAAGGCGTGACCTCCACGCCCCACTGCTCCCGGGCCGCGTCGTGCCAATCGCCGGTGATGCTGATGGTGTTGGCGACTTCCGGCTGCAGGTCCAGGTTGCCCACGTAGCCGTTGCCGTCGCCGACGAAGTTGTTCATGAAAGCCGCCATCTGCCACGTCGACCAGGTGTAGCGCTCGTAGAGGTTCGGCGAGCGGGTCTTGCGCGCCAGTCCGAGCTCATAGGTCTGGCGATCCGTCGGCGTGAAGCGGGCGAGCCAGGACAGATCCCAGTTGTTGTCGCTCTTGCTTCGGGAGGCGGTGTTGAACAGCGCGGCGTCGCGGGTCTGGTTGCTGTCCATCGACATGCCGGCCGGGACGTCGGTCGGATAGGTGCTGCTGCTGTAGCCGCTTACCGGACCCGCATCCATTTCAACGTTCTCGAAACGCACGCCGAGGATGTGCGTCCACTGGTCCTTGCGGATCTCCCACTCGCCGAATGCGGCGTAGCGGTCGCGCTGCCCGTCGTTGATGTTCCAAAAGGTATAGGGCCACATCGCGGCGCCGGAGGGCGACCACCAATCGTCCAGACGATAGTTCTGATACTCGGCCCCCACCCGCACCAGGTCGCCCGAGGTCAGCGGGATCTCGGCACTTACGTTGACGCCGAAATTCTTGCCGTCGGTGTCCATCGGCATTCCGGCCGCGCAACCCTTCATACCGCCGGAAATCGGGGAGCAGGGCTTGCCGTTGAGTGCCATCGCACCGCCGGAGGCGCCGCCATACCAGAACCGCTTGTCGTCGCCGAAATCCATTTCATGCTGGGTGTGCTCGTAGTAGGCGCGCGCCTTCAGCGTGCCCCAGCTCAGGTCGCCTATGTAGCCGAGATTGAGCTGGTCGCTCAGATTGTCGGTCATATCCATCCGCTGGTTCGGAAACCCCTCGTAGGGGATGTGCTGATTCGTATAGGCGAAATCGAGCAGATTGGCGTCGTTCTGCCACCCCAGGTTGATCGACTGATTGGTGGCTTGATAGGCGGTGGATCCGACCTCGTCGAGATCCAGCGTGTGGCCCTCCCGACCCGTAAAAATGTAGTCCTTGAAGTCACCGCCGGCCTGGTAATTGTCGGACTGGGCATAGGATCCGGTGTAGTTGAGGCTCACGCTGTCGCTGGCGTAGGTCCCGGAGAAGTTTCCACCCCAGTTGTCGCCATTGCTGCGATAAAAGGCGCCCGCCTCCCCCGTCGCCAGCACCCCGCCGCGATCGGCGAACAAGGGCCGCGCCGATTCCACCAGAATGCTGCCGCCGATGCTGTCGCCGCCGACGCTCACCGGGGTCACGCCCCGATAGACGTCAATCCGCTCCACCGCCGTGGGGTCGATGTAGGAAAGCGGGGCATTCATGTGGTTGGGACACGCCGCGGTTAGGTCCATGCCGTTCACCCGGGTGCGCAGGCGATCGTCCGCGAGACCGCGAATAACCGGGAGGCTGGATACGCCCCCGGCACCATAGACACTCACACCGGGGATATCGGTAAGCAGACGGGCCGTATCGCTGGTGCGTGCGCGGCGGGGGGCAATGTCGGCCGGTGTCATGCGCGATGCGCCCGAGGCGAGCGGGACATCCGCGGAGGATTTTACGACCACCTCGTCGAGCGTGGCGGTGTCCTGGGCCGCCAGGCCCGGGGCGGCGTAGATGGCGAGAAATGCGACCAGTGGTTTCCCGATACGCGCTTGCATTCTGAGCGACTCCTTTGTTGACGGTTGGCAGCGTCGGACCGAAGGGACGGGATCTCGGCGCATCTCAGCGACGCGTCGACGGTGCCCCGAAACCAAGATCGGCAGAAAATTCTGCCGCGTCATCTAGTCGGAATCCGCCACTGTTGCAAAAAATTAACAGGAGTCGGAAAGGTACCGTGGGCGCCATGATCGAGCGTGGAATCTAGACTTTGGCTGATTCAAATCAGAGTTAAATCGGGGATATAACGCACCAGGTGGGTGATTTCGATGCACTCGGGCTCTGCCGTGCGGCAGCACTCGGATGCGCCCCTTTTTGTTGCCTCCGTGGATCGTGTCGAGACAGCAACAGCAGGCCACCCGAGTCGATCGGCGAAACTGGGCGCACAAGCGGCGGAGGCGCGCCGCGGGAGCTCGGGCAGCGTTCGAAGAATGGGGAACGGCGGCTAGGTCACGACACCGAGTTAGCGGCGGCGGCACCCAAACAGATCAAGGAGTTTGCGGCTGGATAACGGGGCTTGGCGAAATCACGGGGCAAAAAAAAAGCGGGCAAGCGCAACCGAGTTTGGTAACCCGAGGCACTCGCCCGCGATACAGCACAATCGCACGGAAACGACTAACAAAGCCGCACTGGACGTTACAACGAATCCTCGTCCATGTAGCTGACCCAGGTCAAGACTGTAGTCTATTGGACTACTTCTGACAACAGCTCCGAACGGCTACCGACGTACCGGCGACACTCGCCTCCCCGTCCGGGAAGCAGGACGGCGGGATTCGGCAACGAGCGCGAATCGCGCCCGGCGCCTCAGCCCTCCTCGTCCAGATAGCCTTCTTTGAATAGGTACAGGAGCACTTCCTGGGCCGCCTCGGAGGGCATGAACTTGCTCGTGTCGATGCTGAGCTCCGCGTTCTCGGGCAGCTCGTATGGGTCGCTGATGCCGGTGAACTCAGGGATCAGTCCCTTGCGGGCCTTTGCGTAAAGTCCCTTGCGGTCGCGGGACTCGCACACCTCGAGCGGCGTCGCCACGTGGATCTCGAGGAATGAGCCATGCTCCTCGATCATGTTGCGCACCGCGCGCCGCGTCTGGCGGTAGGGTGCGATCGGGGCGCAGATGGCGATGCCGCCGTTCTTGGTGATCTCGCTGGCAACGAAACCGATACGACGGATGTTCAGATCCCGGTGGACCTTTGAGAACCCCAGCTCGCTGGAGAGGTGCTGGCGCACGATGTCGCCATCGAGCAGCGACACCGGCCGGCCGCCGGCCTCGATCAGCTTGGCGTAGATGATGTTGGCGAGGGTCGACTTCCCGGAGCCCGACAGGCCGGTGAAGAACAGCGTAATGCCCTGCCGGCTCGGCGGCGGGTAGACCTTGCGCAGCTCGGAGATCACCTCCGGATAGCTGAACCACTCCGGCACGTCGCGGTTCTGGCGCAACATCGCCCGCAGATCCGCCGGGGTGATCGCGACGCTCTCGAGATTGTCCCGGGCGATGCGGTCTTCGGGCAGGAAGGTCTGCTTGGAGGGGGCGTAGCGGTACTCCGGCGCCGCGACAATCTTGATGCCGAGCTCGGCCTCAAGTCCCTGTACATATTCCTGCGCCTCGTACTTGCCGTAAAAGCGCGAGCCTTCCGCGGAGCGTGGAGGCGAACCGTGATCGGGCCCGACGAGAAAGTGCGTCGCCCCGTAGTTGCGGTTGACCAGGGCGTGCCAGGCGGCCTCGCGCGGACCGGCCATGCGCATCGCCAGCGGCAGCAGCGACAGCGCGCTCATGTCGTGGGGGAAGTGGCGCAGCGCCGCGCGGTAGCAGCGCACGCGCGCATAGTAGTGCAGGTCCCCGGGTTTGGTCTCGCCCACCGCGGGATGGATCAGGATGTGGGCCTGATGGGCCTTGGCGGCATCCACGATCATGCGACGCTGAAGCTTGTGGATCGGGTTGGTGGTCTGGAAGGCGAGCACGTTGCGCCAGCCGGTCTTCGCAAACTGGTGGCGCAGCTCCTCGGGCGTATCCCAGAAGCTCTCGAAATCGTGATGCGCGGGCAGCTGGATGCCCTCCAAGGTGCCCGCGACATAGTGGCTGTTGACCCGTTCGTGCAGGTAATGCACGCCCAGATGCTCGTCGGAGTCCGTCCCGTAGACCAGCTTCGCCTCGCGCGCCTTGTCCGCCTCCCACACCTCGGAGACGGTCAACACCGCCGGCATGAAGCCCTCCCCGTCGCGCAGGGCGATCTGCTGGCCGGGGCTCAGCTTCTCGGCCGTCTCGGCGGTCACGTCCAGCACGATGGGAATCGGCCAGAACGAGCCTTCCGGGAGCCGGCTGAGCTCAAGCACCGAATCGTACGTCGCCCGATCCATGAATCCGGTCAGCGGCGCGAAACCACCGTTGATCAATAGCTCCAGATCGCAAAGCTGACGCTGGGAGAGTGTCAACGACTGGAACGACAGCGACTCCTGGCGCAGCGCTTCCGCGCGCTCCTCGCCTACCAGAAGGGTTGGAACGGATGCGGAACGGTCGATGGGATTCAGGGTTTCAGACATGCTCGGATACCTGGTAACGATCGGATTGTTCTTCGGCCGAGTGTGGTCGGGACGAAACGCCCCGCCGGTACGCAGCGCGGGCGCATATTGGCCAGGTTGCCTCAAGCCCGGATCAGGCGCCGGGCGATTGCTCGGAGTCGAGACCGAACAAGGCATCGAGGCGGGCGATCAGCTCCCGCAACTGGAGCGCCATGATAGCGAATTCCGCGTCGAGACGGGCCGCCGCATCGTCGTTGCCGCCGTCGAGATCCTCCAGCAAGGCGTCCGCGACACGAAATCGCTTCAGCGACAGGTCGTCCGCGAGCACGAAGCCGAGCCGCTCGTCCCATTCCAGGGCCAGCTTGACGACCTGTTTGCCCACGCGCAGGTGTGCCAGGATCTCCTCGCTGGCGAGGTCCTGACCGCTGCAGCGCACGACGCTGGTGCGCTCCTCGGCATCGCGCAGCTCGCAGGCGTCACCCGGCACGAAGTCTGCCGGCGCATCGTTGCTCAGCAGCCAGGCGGTCAGCAGCCC
>JBGSTR010000237.1:0-1607 GCA_041736365.1 Chromatiaceae bacterium
GTTGTTGGTGAGCACGCCGGTCGAGAGCGCGTTGCAGCCGGTGAGCAGGGCAGCGCGTGCCGGGATGCAGACCGGATGCTGGGAGATCGCGCGCTCGTAGAGCACCCCCTCGGCAGCGAGCCGATCGAGGTGCGGCGTGCGCGCGAAGCCGGCACCATAGCAGCCGAGAAAGTCCCAACGCAGCTGGTCGGCGAAGAGGAAGACGATGTTGGCCGGCGCCGCCATGGCGCGCTCAGTCGCGCCAGAAATACTGCTGCGGCAGCGTCGGCGCCGGTGTAGGATAGTCGAACGAGTTGGGCATCGAGGCCGGCACGTTGGCGAGCCGGACGCTCTTGATGCCGTAGCGTGGCAGATCCTTGGCGATCCCGATCACCTCGAGCTGGTCGGCCGCGATGTCGGCGATCTCATGGACGATCCGCCGGTAGTCGTCGAACGTGACCGCCGCCCGCGCCGCATCGTTGAGCGCGACGCGACGCTTGACGTGGTCGGGCGGCTCGACGCCGCGGCTGCCGCCGGTCTCCAGCCAGCGCCACCAGCCGATGCCGTAGCGGGCACCTTGGAAGATCGGGACCATCTCCTGGAGCAGGGTGCCCTGCTGCCAGTTGGCGGTGCCCGGCCAGACCGCCCAGTCGTGGTCCCAGCTGGCCGACACCCGCTCGAAGAACAAAGCCCGCTCGATGCTGTTGATGTCCATGTCGACGCCGACCTCGGCCCACTGCCGCTCGACCAGCTCGAGGATGTCGATCGCCTCGGGGAACAGTACCGGGATCACGTCGACCTTGAACGCGAGGCGCCGTCCGCTCGGCAGGAGACGCGTGCCATCGGCGTCACGGCGTGTGTAGCCGAGCCCGTCGAGGAGCACGTTCGCGCGCAGGGGATCGTGGTCGAGGAACTGCGTCGCGATCCGCGCGTGGTGCAGCGGGTGGTCCTCGAACGGGCCGTACTGCCAGGGTTCGCCCTGGCCGAGCAGGGCGATGTCGATGATCGCCTCTCGATCCAGCGCCAGGGACAGCGCGACGCGGAAATCCTTCTGGTTGAAGACCTCGCGCAGCTCGGCGTCCTTGTGGGTCAGGTTGGGCTGCAGCAGCAGCAGGTTGCCGCCGGGTGAGACGGTCTCGTAGAACTCGTAGCCGCCCTTCTCGCGATTCTGCGCCAGGACCGGGCGATCGGCGGGGTTGTCGAGGTGCCGCGCCTGCATGTCGATCCGGCCGCCGATCGCCTCGAGGATGACGCTCTGCGCGTCGCGGGTGACGCTGAAGACGATCCGGTCGACGTAGGGCAGCTGCTGCCCCTCGGTGTCGACCTGCCAGAAATAGGGGTTGCGCTCGAGCACGACGCGGGTGGCACCGCCGGTGTAGGGCTCGACGATCACCCAGGGATCGAGCGTCGGCTTCTCCGGGTTGCCCCAGCGTGCCGGGATCTCGACATCACCGCACTTGCGCGCGAACAGGGACTTCCACTCGGGCATGCCCTCGGCGGCGAGCAGCGCCGGCAGGTCCGGGTTGTGCCGCGGGTGGAAGCGCCCGCAGTAGTGCTTGGGATGGAGCACGGGATGCTGGCCGCGCGGCGAGGCGAGCTCGGCCGGGAAGCTGCCGAAGGGTGCGGCG
>JBGSTR010000329.1:0-2437 GCA_041736365.1 Chromatiaceae bacterium
CCGTCTCCAACGTCTCGCGCAGATCGCGAGCCAGAAATCGCAACAGACCCTCAGCCACCGTCGGCACCTCCAGCCGCGTCCGCGGCGCGCACCCGAACCAACGCCACCGCACCGCGCCGGTAAAGCACCTCCCGACTGAGCTCCGGGTGCGCCCGCGCTAGCTGCTCGAGCTTGTCGACACGCAGAAACACCAGCTCCCCCGGATTCGGCTCCCGCTCCGGGGTGATGGTCCCTCGATAGACGCTGAAGCTCGGCATCGAGGTGCGGTATACGACGGTCGGCAGATCCAGCTCGCGGGCCATGAGCGCCGCCTCCTTGACCGGTGCCTGCATCACTTCGAACACCCGCGGGACGACCACCCCGTAGACCACCACCGTTTGCAGGATGCCCGCCAGCACCAGCCGCTCCCAAAGCGGCGGACGCGACCACAGCGCCAGCGCGATCAGCGCCGCGAGACCCGCGAGCATCGCCGCCAAGTAGTCTCCGCCGAGCAGCGCGCGTGCCTCCTGGAACATCGCAATCTCGTGCAGCTTGTGGACCTGTCCCTCCGCTACGCCGATCAAAAGCGGCAAGCTTGTCAGCAGGGCGAAGAACAGGATCGGCGGCACGAACGCCAGCCAGCGCTCGCGCAGCCGGTCGCGATGGCGGGCCATCAGGATGAACAAGGGTGTCGCGCCGTACAGCAGGTAGTGCGGGAGCTGGGTGCCGGAGAAGGAGAAGAACAGAAACACCACGACGAACCAGATCCACAGAAACCGCTCGAGTGGATCCGCCCACGCGGCGCGCAGGGTGGGCAGCAAGCGCAGAAACCAACCCGTGAAGGGCAGCAGGATCACCGGCAGCATGACCAAGTAGTAGGCCGGGAAGCCCGCATGGCCGTGCATCGCCTCGCCGAAGCGCCCGGCATTGTGCTTGAGGAAGAAGCTCTCGAAGAATGCGCCGCCGTCGTCGAGGTATATGGCCAAATACCAGGGGCCCGCCACCAATAAAAAAATCAGCCAGCCGAGCGGCGAAAATACCGCGCGGAGCCATTGCTTGAGCGCCCCCTCGGACCAGAAGAACAGCAGGCTAACGACCAGCGGAAAGAACACGGCGACCGGGCCCTTGGTAAGGAAGCCGAGCCCCATCCATAGGTAAGCGAGCAGAATGTGCCGGCGCTCTGGCTGCAGGTAGAAGCGGTAGATTTCGAAGAAGGCGAGCGCGATGAAGAGGTTCAGCAGCGCGTCGGCGACCGCGGCCTTGGCGATCAGCGACACCTGCAGGCTCAGCGCCAGCGCCAATCCGGCCACGGTTGCGGTGCGGGCATCGATGCGCTCGCGGACGAAGACCCACAGCGCGAGCACCCACAACGTCGCGGCCAGCGCGGAGGGGAATCGCAGCGACCACTCATGGAAACCGAACACCCGTGCCGACGCCGCCTGCAGCCAGTAGATCAGCACCGGTTTGTCGTAGCGCGGCTCGCCGTCCTTGTGCGGGGTGACGTAGTTGCCGCTGGCGAGCATCTCGCGAGTGGCCTCGGTGAACGCCCCCTCGTCGAGGTCGTAGAGCGGAACCGAGCCGAGCCGCCAGAAAAAGCACAGCAGGAGCACCGCGCCCAGCAACCAGGGCGAGGTCAACACCCGGGTCATCGCGGTGCCGGGTGCCGCGCCGTACGGGCTCACGCCGGCAACTTCCATGTCGCCATCGCCGGATCGGACTGCCAGCGGATGCAATGGTGGGTGCGCTCGCCGGAGGCATAGAAGGTGCGCGTCATCAGCTCGGCGAGCACCCCGGTGGTCAGGAATTGCACCGAGGCGACCAGCAGCAGGATCGAGACGAACAACAAAGGACGGCCGCCGATGGCTTCGCCGAGCCAGAACTTCACCACCAGCAGGTGGATCATCATCAGCGAGCCCACGAATCCGAAGACGATGCCGATGGAGCCGAAGAAGTGCCCCGGACGCGCGCCGAAGCGCAGGAAGAAGAAGGCGGAGAGCAGATCCAGCAGGACGCGAAAGGTCCGCGAGATACCGTATTTGGAGGTGCCGAACTGGCGTGCCTGGTGTCCGACCACGGTCTCGCCGATGCGACTCGGCGCGGTGACGCCCGCCACCCACACCGGGATGAAGCGGTGCATCTCGCCGAGCAAGGTGACCTCGCGGATAACCTCGCCGCGGTAGACCTTCAGGCTGCAGCCGTAATCATGCAGCGCAACGCCGGTCACCAGCCCGATCAGCTTGTTGGCGATCTGCGACGGGATCTTGCGCAGCACCAGGTCATCCTGACGCTGGCGCCGCCAACCCTGAAGCAGGTCGAGATCGCGCGCGAGCAGCTCGTCGACCATCCGCTGGATGTCGGCCGGATCGTTCTGTAGGTCGCCGTCCAGGGTGGCGATCAGCTCGCCGCGGGCGAGGTCGAACCCCGCCTGCATCGCCGCGGTTTGCCCGAAGTTGCGGCG
>JBGSTR010000340.1:0-8073 GCA_041736365.1 Chromatiaceae bacterium
TGGCACACGGCGATGCCCATGAGCTGGCACTGCCCACGCTGAGGGCCATCGCCGCCGAGCAGGCCGGGAAGGCACCATGAGCGATCCCCTGCCGATCACGCCCGGCCGCGCGGTGGTCCTGCATCTGGAGATTCGTTTCCACGACGGTTTCGTCGCGCTCTCCACCTTCGACGATCAGCCGATCGCCTGCACCATCGGCGACGGCAGCCTGTCGCCGGGGCTCGAGGACGCGTTGATCGGCCTCGCCGCCGGAGCGGACACCCACATCCTCGCCAGCGGATCGGACCTCTTCGGGTCACGCGACGAGGACAATATCCGCTGGATGGAACGCGACGAATTCCCCGCCGAGTCGCCGCCCCAACCGGGGCAGGTGGTCGCCTTCGAGACCCCGGGCGGGCACGAGACCAGCGGCGTGATCCTCGAGCAAGAGGCCGATCGTGTGCGCGTCGACTTCAACCATCCGTTCGCCGGGCGCGCCTTGACCCTGCGCGTTGCGGTGCTCTCGGTCGGTTGATGCTCGGAGCGCCGCGCACCGAGGCTACCCTCGCCACGGAGGGTGACCGCGCGGGAGAATGAGCGCCGTGCGCGCGTCTTTCACGGTATCCTTTGCAGCCATGGAAATCCTGCTCGCCAACCCTCGCGGTTTCTGCGCCGGCGTCGACCGCGCGATCGACATCGTCGAAAGGGTGCTCGACCTCTACGGCGCGCCGATCTATGTGCGCCACGAGGTCGTGCACAATCGCTTCGTCGTCGACCGCCTGAAGCGGCGCGGTGCCGTATTTGTCGACGAGCTCGACCAAGTCCCCTCCGGCGCGACCGTCATCTTCAGCGCCCACGGTGTCGCCCAGCAGGTCCGGGAGGAGGCCCAGTCGCGCGGGCTGCGAGTATTCGACGCCACCTGCCCCCTGGTGACCAAGGTGCATCTGGAGGTGGCGCGCCACTGCAAGCATGGCGACGAGGTCGTGCTGATCGGACATCGCGGTCACCCCGAGGTGGAGGGGACCATGGGGCAGTACCGGGGAGAAGGCGGACGTATCCACCTAGTGGAGTCCCTGGACGACGTCGCCGCAATCGCGGTCGAGGACCCGGAGCACTGCGCCTACGTTACACAAACCACCCTGTCGGTTGACGACACCGCCCCCATCATCGAGGCATTGCGGACACGCTTTCCCAAGATCCAGGGGCCGAAAAAAAGCGACATCTGCTACGCGACGCAGAATCGGCAAAACGCGGTCAAAGAGCTTGCCGCTCGATGCGATCTGCTGCTGGTGGTCGGCTCGCCCAACAGCTCCAATTCCAACCGCCTGCGCGAGCTGGCGGAGAAGCAGGGCTGCCCGGCCTACCTGATCGACGGACCCGACGACATTCAGCGCGAGTGGCTGGCGGCGAACCCGCGAATCGGCCTCACGGCGGGCGCATCGGCGCCCGAGGTGCTCGTGGAGCAGGTGACCAATCGGCTACGCGAGTGGGGCGCGGGCAGCGTCGAGGAGCAGTCCGGCATCCGCGAGCAGGTCGTGTTCGCATTGCCGCGGGAGCTTACGCAGGCGCCGGCGGGCAAATAGCGGCGACAACGGATCGCGAGGCTAGCGTCGGCCAACCATCACGGCTTGTAGCACCTACCATGAGCAACATCCTGGTCATCGGCGGCGGAGTAATCGGACTACTGACGGCGCGGGAGCTGGCTCAGGGCGGAGCGGCGGTGACGCTGGTGGAGATGGGCGACACCGGTCGCGAGTCCTCCTGGGCCGGCGGAGGCATCATCTCGCCGCTCTACCCTTGGCGCTACAGCGATTCCATCACGGCGCTGGCCGCATGGAGTCAGCGTGTCTATCCGGGGCTGTGCGATGACCTAAGGCTCGAGACCGGAATCGACTCGGAGCTAATCCGCAACGGCTTGTTGATCCTCGAAGCCGAAACGGAACTGGACCAGGCCCTGGCCTGGGCCGAGCGCAACGACCAGCATGTCGCGGTGATCGACGCCAACGAGGCCCGCGAGCTCGAGCCCGAGCTCGGACCGCACCACGGCGGCGCCCTCTTGTTCCCCGACATCGCCCAGGTGCGCAATCCGCGGTTGGTCAAGGCGTTGCGACGCTCGGTGGCACCACGAGTCGACCTGCGCGAGCAGGAAGAGGTGCTTGAGCTGCAAGTCGCCGACAACGCCATCCGCGGTGTCCGCACCAGCGCGGGCGAAATCGCTGCCGAACAAGTCGTGGTATGCGCCGGCGCCTGGACCGCTAAGCTGCTGGAGAAGCTCGGCAGTCCCCCCGACATCGAGCCGGTGCGCGGGCAGATGATCCTGTTCTATGGGCAACCGGGATTGATCCGCCATATCACCCTGCATCAGGATCGCTACGCCATACCGCGGCAGGACGGACGCGTGCTGCTCGGCAGCACCCTGGAGCACGTCGGGTTCCTCAAGGCCACAACCGCCGAGGCCAAGGAGGAGCTCTATCGCGCGGCCGTCGAGCTGTTCCCGGTGCTCAAGCACACCCCCATCGAGGACCACTGGTCCGGCCTGCGTCCGGGGTCCCCGAGCGGCATCCCCTACATCGGCCCCTACCCCGGCGTCGACGGGCTCTACATGAGCGCCGGACACTATCGCAACGGCGTCGTAACCGGACCCGCATCCGCCCGGTTGGCCGCCGATCTGGTGCTGGGACGCAAGCCCATCCTGGACCCCGCGCCCTACGCCCTCGATGCCCCGCGCTGACTCATCCCGCCGTCGCCAAACCGCGCGGCTTGAGGCAACTCCCCGCTTCTCCTATACTGCGTCGCCCGATCAAGCCGATGTAGCTCAGCTGGTAGAGCAACTGATTCGTAATTAGTAGGTCGGCGGTTCGAATCCGCCCATCGGCTCCAAGAAATCAGATAGTTATAAGCCCTGCGGCCCGCGGTCCAGGGCTTTTTCTTTGCCGTTGTCCCCTGGTTGTCCCCTAGAGTGAAGCAACCCCGTTATAATGAGAGCACTCGGAACGAAAACGAGCGCGGCCCGAGGGTGCTGGTAACACCGACGAGCCGCTGACCACAACCCAACCTGAAAGCGAGGTTCGGCATGGCTACCCTCAATTCTCACACGTCCGACGACGGCAAGACCACTTGGCGCGCTCGCGTCAAGGTCCAGGGTCACCGCGTCATATCAAAGACCTTCTCAACCAAGACCGCGGCGAAGCGGTGGGCGCAGTCGTTGGAGGTCAAGCTTCGAGAGGCGCCGCACCTGGCGGCATCGGAAGCACACCGGCACACCCTGAACGATGCCATCGACCGGTATCTCCAGACCGTCACACCCGGTAAGGCGACGAGCACGCAGGAGGCACAAAAGGCGGAGCTGGCACTCTGGCGGGAGCGGTTCGGTGCCCTGCCGCTGGCGGCCGTCACCCCGGCGAAGATTGTCGAGGTCCGCGACGAGTGGTTGCGCACCAAGAAGCAACGCGGACCCGGCACCCTGACCCCGGCGACCGTGAACCGCCGGCTGGCGGTCCTGTCGCATTTGTTCTCAGTCGCGGTCCGGGAATGGCAATGGGCGACCACAAACCCGCTCGAGGCGGTGCGCAAGTCCCGCGAGCCTCCCGGCCGGGATCGGTATCTCAGCGACGAGGAGCTGCGCCGGCTGCTCGATGCGTGCCGGATCTCCGAGGCGCAGGATCTCTATCTCGCGGTCCTTCTGACCGTGACCACCGGCGCCCGTCGCAACGAGGTCATGGGACTCGCCTGGCGCGACCTGGATCTCGCCGGGGGCACCGTCACGTTTCGCGATACGAAGAACAAAACCCACCGGTCGGTGGGGCTCGTCCCGCAGATCGTCAGTTTGCTGAAGGCCCGCCGCGGCATCGGAACTGCGCTGGTTTTCCCCGGTAAGGCCGACCCCGCCAAGCACATCGACCTTACGGCCTCATGGGAAACAGCGCTCCGGCGAGCCGGAATCTTGAACTTTCGTTGGCATGATCTCCGACACACCGCCGCGTCCTATTTGGCGATGGAGGGCGCAAGCCTCGCCGAGATTGCGGCGGTTCTCGGTCACAAAACGCTTTCAATGGTGCAAAGGTATTCGCACTTGAGCGCGGAGCACACCGCCAAGGTTGCGACCAAGATCGGCGCCCGGGTCATGGGGGCTGCGAAGGATGAATAAGCATCAGCAGCGGCGGCTCGACCGCTTGATAGGCCTCCCGCGTGTCTGGCACGGCATAATGTGGCTCACCTTGCCAGCCAGTTTTCGGAACAAGCTTGAGGCCCTGGCAATCGAGCTTGAGGCCCTGGCGCCCGGGCTGTCACCCGACGACATCGAGGATCACCTGTTTACGCTAGAGAACTTGCGTTATCAGTTGATCGCTGGCGGCTACTTGCACACAGCCACCCATGCCGGCCACATCGCCAAGTTGCGGCGCAAAGGATTTGATACAGCCAATTCGCGCCGAACCACCAAGGCCGCCGCCCGCTGGAACCCATGGCGAGATCGCTGGAATGAGTTTCAACGAGAGGGCATAGGACCTGATAGCGCTCGTGCCGTTGTCGGGGCTGAAATCAAATTGTCCGGTGCGTGGTGGGGAAAGGGAAGTGAACCATCCCGGAGCGCCCTCAAACGCAACCTGAAGTAGGCGAATAGGGTTCATCACTATTGTGGTGGACCCTATTCACCGCGCCGAATAGGGTTCATCACTATTGTGGTGGACCTTTTCTATTCCAGTCACTTCAATAATATTGGGGTCGCATTCAATCAACTGGAGCGATCCCATGCAGACGAGTTGCCACGAAGACCTAACGCGCCGCTTGGCGGGTTCCGTGCGGCGCATCGGCCGCCGAGTATTGATCGACGGAAACAGGTTCGACGCGGCCATACAGGGCGTTGACGCCGACCCCAACACCCCGCCTCGATACGTCACCTTTCCGCAGCTCTCCGAGCTGCATCCGGCATTCACCGAGTCCGCCCTACGGCAGCTTGTCGCGCGGGCAGAGAAGGCCCGGAAGGAGGCTGCCGCATGAGTCGCCCCCGCACGCTCCCCGCCGATCCATTCCGCGCGATCGCCGACTTTGCTTTGGCGATTCAGTCGGCCGGACTCGGCATCGTGAACGTTCGGCCGTACGGCGATATTCACCGCTTCCATGTCGACGGCGATCGACTGGGAACTCGCAACGGCTGGTATTCGCTCCACATGGATGTGGTGCCGGCGGGCGCCTTCGGGAGCTGGAGGACGGCCGAAACGCACTCATGGTGTGCGGGATCCCGCGACCGGATGACCCCGCGCCAGCAAGCCGACATCCGGCACAGGATCGAGGCCGCTCGCTCGCAACGGGAGGCCGAGATCCGCGAGCGACAGGTCCAAGCCGCCGCGATGGCTCAAAGCATGTTGGTCTCGGCGCCACCGGCCGACCCCGAGCGCGCGTATCTAAAGGCCAAGGGCATCGAGGCCCACGGCACTCGCCAGCGGGGGGGCGCGCTACTGGTGCCTGTCTACGTCGGCGAGCGCATCGCCAGCGTGCAGAGCATCTTTCCCGACGGATCGAAGCGCTTCCTCCCCGGCGGGCGCATCAAGGGCGGGTATTACCGCATCGCCGATGCAGTCACGCGACCCGAGATCCTGATCTGCGAAGGCTTCGCCACCGGCGCCAGCTTGCACGAGGAGATCGGCGCGGCGGTCGTTGTCGCCTTCAATGCCGGCAACCTCGCGTCCGTGGCTCGATCCATCCGCGCGGCGCATCCCGGCGCCGAGATCATCGTTTGCGCAGACAACGACCAATGGACCGCCGGCAATCCGGGACTCACCAAGGCCGGAGCCGCCGCGATCGAGATCGGCGCGAAGCTGCTGATTCCCGATTTCACCGGCATGGACCTTTCGGGGCATCCGTCGGACTGGAACGACCTGTATCGGCTGCGCCGCGCCGCTGGCGGGAGGGTGGCGGCATGAGTGCGACCGCACAAGACATGCCGCCGTTTGCCGTGCCTCCCGGCGATGGTGAGAGAGAGCGCTCGGATACCTGCCGTCTGAACCACGTTCACGACGTTCACGACGTTCACGCGGGCGACCCTCTGGACGATGCGATAGATCCGCGGTCGGAGGCTATCGCAGAGGCCACAAAGACGTGCGAGGGGGCAATATCCAACAGCGCAACGGACCCCGGCGCCTTGGCTGGCGAAGACTTCAACGCTGCCGCGCGATTTCTCCGCAGGGAGGCGCCCGACAAGTGGTTCGCAATTCGGGGAAAGCTGAAGACCGCGGTCAAGACGGCCGGAGTCAAGCTCGCGGACATCGAGCGCGCAAGCCGGCCGGATTCCGGCGAGGTCGCCGACGAATCCAGCGTCGCCGACGAGCTGGTTGCGCTCGTGCGGAAACGCGCCGACCTGTTCCACGCGACCGACGGCACGTGTTTCGCCGCGCTCAGCGGGGACGGACCCGCTCGAACATACCGCCTGGACACCAAGGCGTTTGCACAGTGGGCGAGCTTCGCCTACTACGAATCAACATCCATCGACGGAAGATCGGGACGCGCCGCGAACGAAGCGGCAACCCGCACGGCAACAACGGTGCTGACCGTCATCGCGACGCACGAGGGAGACGAGCGCCCGGTGTTTCTGCGCGCCGCACGGCACGGTGAAAACTACTACATCGACCTGGGCACCGAGGACTGGAGCGCGATCGAGGTCAAGGCCGGCGGGTGGCGGATCGTCGCGAGGCCGCCGGTTCACTTCTGGCGACCCGGCACGATGCGCCCGCTGCCGATGCCAATCGCCGGCGGAGACCTTTCGCTCTTGTGGCGGTACGCCAACATTCCCAAGAAGTACCGACCGCTGGTGCTTGCTTGGCTGCTTGACGCTTGGCGACACGATACACCGTTCGCTGTGCTCGAGCTGATCGGCCAGCAAGGGACGGCGAAGTCCGCCACGCAATCAAAGTTGCGCCGGTGCATCGATCCCAACGCTGTGGATCTGCGCGCCGCGCCCAAGTCCGTGGAAGACCTGTTCGTTTCTGCCGGGGCGAACTGGGTCACGAGCTTGAACAACTTGTCGCACTTGTCGCAGGGCACGCAAGACGCGCTGTGCAGCCTCGCCACCGGCGGAGGATTCGCCGCCCGGACTCTCTTTACCAATGGCGACGAGACGCTGATCGAGGCCAAGCGCCCGGTTGTTATCAATGGCATCGTTCCGCTGGTCACGGCACAAGACCTGACCGATAGGGTCATTCACGTAGACCTGCCGGAGCTGTCCGAGTACCGCACCGAGGCGGACATTGACGCGGAATTCGAGCGTGACGCGTCGGCCATTTTCGGCGGACTGCTCGACCTGTTCGCGGCGACACTCGGACGGCTTCCGCTGGTCAAGCTGGAGCGGCCGCCGCGCATGGCCGATTACGCGCGCCTAGGCGAGGCGATGGTTGCAGCCTTCGGCTGGGAGCCGGGCGCGTTCGTCTCCTTATATATAGCCAACCGCCGGGATTCGGTCGCGCGCAGCCTGGAGGCGTCGCCGGTGGCAAGCGCCGTTCGGAGGCTTACGGACGAGTCGCGCGACAATCTCGTGTGGTCCGGAACTATGGGCAGCCTGCTCAACAAGCTCGGTGGGTTCCGCGACGGCACCGAGGCATGGCCCCGATCACCGCGTGGGCTGGGTGACGCGCTGAGGCGCCAGCGACCCGCGCTTGCACAAGTCGGGATCGAGATCGAGATCGGCAGCGCCGGCAGGGATGGCGTTCCGGTCGTCATTCGGCGCCGTGAACATCGTGAACATTGTGAACGTGGTTCTGACTGCAAACATCCGAGCGCTCTCTCTCACGGCGATTGCGAGGTGGAGCTATGAACGCCTGCGACATCCTCGCCGGTGCGCGCAAAGACGGACTGACCGTCACCCCGGCGTCGGACGAGACCCTGAAGATTCGGGGCGATTCGTCGGCCATCGAGCGATGGCTCCCGGAGTTTCGAGCACACAAGGCCGACGTGCTGGATCTGCTGTCCGACGTGCCGCGGCGCATGTGGCTAGTCACCCGTCCGAGCGGTGAGCGATTCAGCGTGAGCTGCACGCCTCCATCGTCACTGGCCGAGCTGCAAGCGCGCTACCCCGGCGCCGCGATCGAGGCCGAGCCCGAGCCG
>JBGSTR010000633.1:0-1551 GCA_041736365.1 Chromatiaceae bacterium
TGGTCTAGGATCTTGCGCACGATCGCGAGGCCGAGCCCGGTGCCCTTGGCGCGGGTGGTGTAGAAAGGCTCGAACAGCCGCGAGGCGTCCGCCTCGCCGGTACCGCGTCCGTTGTCGCAGATGTCGATGCGGATGCGGGTGCCCACGTCGCTCAGGTCCAGCCCGGTGCCAACCCGAATGCGGCGCTCCCCCGCCGGTAGGTCCTCGGTCGCCTGAGCGGCATTGGTCACCAGATTGGCGAACACCTGGCGCAGTTGGATGGGGTCGCCGGGAAAGGTGGGCAGGCCCTCCCGGTAGTCGGTCTCGAGCACGACCCCCTGACCGGCGAGCCGATACTCCGCCAGACCCAGCGCCGTCTGCAGCAGCCGCTCGGCACTCAGCCATTCCAGGGTCGGGGTCTGGGGGCGAGCGTAGGTGAGCATGTCCGAGAGTATGGCCTCCATGTAGGCGACCTGCTCGCGGGCGATGGTGCGCAGCTCGTCGGTCTCGGCGCTGGGCGCGGTCTGCTTGCTCAGGATCTGCAGGGCGACCTTGACCGAGGAGAGCGGATTGCGCAGGTCGTGGGCGATCATGGTCGCCATGCGGCCGACCTCCGCCAGGGCCTGGGCGTGGGCGAGCTCGCGGTTGCGCGTCTCGACCTCCGCTTCCAGGCGCTTGCGCTCGGTGATGTCCTCCTTGACCGCGAGGAAGTGGGTGATCTCGCCGGCGCCATCGCGTAGCGCCGAGATGGATGCGGACTCCCAGTACAGCTCGCCGTTCTTGCGGCGATTGTGAAACTCGCCGCGCCATTCGCCGCAACGCCCGATGGTCTCCCACAGCTCCCGGTATTGCTCCGCCGGTTTCTCGCCGGACTTGAGGAAGCGCGAGTTCTTGCCGAGCACCTCCTCGATCCCGTAGCCGGTCACCTCGGTGAACTTGGGATTTACGTACTCGATGCCGCCCCGGCGGTCGGTGATGATCACGATACTCGGGCTTTGCTCCACCGCCTGACTCAACTGACGCACCGCCGCCTCGTTGCGCTCCTTGTCCGTAATGTCCTCGCCAATGGCGGTGATGCCGATGGGGTGGCCCTCCGCGTCGATGTTGAGGCTGTTGTGCCAGGCGAGCAGCCGGCGCCCCCCGTCGCGGGTGAGCACCTCGCAGGTGTAGCGCGCCGGAAACTGCTCCGGTGTATCCAGGGTGGCCAGCAGTGCGGCCATGCGGGCACGGTCCGGCGCGGGGGTGAAGCGCTCCAGCCAGGCCGTTCCCAACACCTCGCCGCTGTCCCAACCGGTCAGTCGCTGGAAGTAGCGATTGCAGAAGCCGACGCGACCGCGTCGATCCAGTGCCACCGCGGCCAGCTCGATGTCTTCCAGCGTGCGCCGGAAGCGACGCTCGTATTCACTTTGCAGCTCCGCCTGGTGGCGATGCACCCCGGCGCGCGCCAGCAGTAGGGAGCCAAGTGCCAGCAGTGCCAGGATGGCGCCATAGAGCGGTCCGTGCTCGGCGAGATACTCGCCCGGCGCGGTTGCCAGTGCCTCGGGAGGCAGCCGTGAGACGATCTTCCAGGCG
>JBGSTR010000347.1:0-22136 GCA_041736365.1 Chromatiaceae bacterium
TGTGGCCGTGGCGACCGCTCGGGTCGCGGACCGCGACCCCCTCGGAGAGCAGCGCGGCTGAGGTGAACGGCGGATCGCCGCGGCCCCCGGCGCTCCATGCGCCGCCGTCCAGGGTGTCCAGATCGCTACCCGGCAGCGCAGTTGCGATCAGGGCCAGCGGCGCGCCTTGCCGATCCAGCAACCATTGCTCCAGCTCACCCGCCGGCGAGAAAGGCAGATTCGACTCGGCGCGACGCACCTCCTCGGTCAGTCGCCCGGATTCCTCGATCATCTTGCCGGCGTCCAGGATGGGATTCAGCGGCACGCGGGTGGTCCCCTCCGCTCGGGACCAGGTGCCGAACCGAAAATATCTGAGCCCGGGCTCGTGCCCTCCGCCGCTCCACAAGCCACGCGGCGCGTGGGCAAGCACCTGAATCTGCCAGCTCGTGCCGTCGAGGCTCAGCGCGCGCGCGCCGCCGGTCTTGACCACCGCCACGACGCCCAGGAAGGGATTGACGCGGCGCAGGGTATAACACTCGCAGCCCGCGGGCGCCTCCGGCACAACGCAATCAGGCTCCACTTGCGCCGTCTGCCTCGGCGCACAGCCATTGATAGAGACTGCGGAAACGCACCGGATCCGGGGCTCCGAAAAGAGGATCGTCTGCACTCGGCGCTTGCGCGGCAATCTCGGCCCAGTCCTCCTCGCTCAGGATCTCCAGCGCGAGCGGGAATGCCTCGTTGTCCTCAAGGCGCATATGGTCGCGCAGCGCGGCGATCATCTCGCGGCCCTGGATCTCCACCTCGTCGCGCAGCAGCACCTCCTCGTTCAGGATGGCCTCCAGCGAGTCCCGGAAGCGCCGGCTGAGTGCGCTCACCACCGTATGCTGGCGCATCAGGATCTCGAATGCTTCTTGCCCGGGGCCGATCTTCTCCAGCACCCGTTGGAAGACCAAATCCTCGGTCGGGTGATGGACGACGTCCGCATAGCTGTCCATGTAGGTCAGCATCTCGTCCATGAGATCATAGTCGGGCTCCGCGCCAGCGTTGAATCCATTTAGCAATTTCTCAAATAGATTCAGCAGCTTGGCCAGCCGTTTGTGCTCCTCTCCCAGGCGCGTCATTAGCGGGTTCATGGTTCTTGCCCTCATGGTGGGGGATGACGCCGGCGCGGTGCACGCGGCGATCATCCCGCCTGCGGAACGAGCGAAATGTCGCCGGCCGCGGGTAATCTGCCGACTCCAAAGTGCCCGGCCGACGTCGAAGACGTCAGTAATAGGCGATATTTTACGCCTTGCCAAGCACGCCATCGGTCGAGGCCCAACTCACGGCGCGGGCTCGCTTGTCCTCCGACGGCGGCTCCTGCGCCGCGAAAGCCAGCGCCAGATCGTGCCTTCGGGGTCACTCTCGCCGGTCACGACGTAGCGCAAGGCGTGTAGATTCCGCAAGGTCCACGCCATTCGACCGCGTGCCTCGGTGCTGCCGCAGAACAGCAACTGGTCGCCTTCGCGCAGCCGAGCGTCGAGCACCGGCAGCACTTGATATTGCTCCTTGTGCTCCAGCAGCAGCGGTATGACCGGAAGCCGAATGTCGCGATCACGCGGGTCCCGCAGCAGGCTCCCGAGGGTCGCGCAGGTGCCGTGTCGCTCGGCCTCGCAAACGGCAAAGGCTTGTTCTGCGTTGATCTCAACCTGCCACACGTCGGGTACCTCGTCCCGGACCAGCCCGGCGACGCGGCTCACCAGCTCGCAGGCCCAGGACTCGTCCTGAAAACGCGCCAGGTTGGCGAGCTCGGCCAACAAGGGGATTCCGAGCCGCACCCGGATGCTGTTCGCGATGATGGTGCTGGGGTGCATGATCACGTGGGCGCCCACGCGGTCAAATAGCTCGCGATTGTCGAGGTGGTTCTCTCGCGCGACGACGAATAGGTCCGAGTTCAGCGTAAGCGCGGTCATGATGATCGAGAGATTGTCGGCGTCGCTGTCGGTTCCCGCGATCAACCCGACGGCGCGATGGATGCTGGCCTCCTCCAGCGTTACCGCCTCGGTGCCCCGACCATGAACGAAGCCCTTGTCGGGGATACCCGTCTCGTGGGGGGCGGCCTCGATGACCGCCAGCTCCAGCCCTTGCTCCTTGAAGTGCCGGTACATGGCCTTGCCGAAGCGTCCATAGCCGCAAATCAGCCACAATCCCGTGCTCGGCGGGTAGATGGGCTCGCTCAGCGAGTCGCCGCTCAGCCCCGACAACCACGCGAACAACAACGTCAGACAGGGAGCCTCGATGGCGACGGCCATATACAGCGCAAAGGTATCGAACGGATCGTAGATGTGGTCGGTGCCGAACGAGGCCATGTTCGCCTCGACCTCGTGTGAGTCGGCACGGCAGACAACCTTGATCCGCGGATGCATGAGCTTTGCGGCGATCGCGATCTTCAGATTGGCCTCGTTGGAATCGGTAAGCGCCACCACGCCCATGCACAGCGCATGTTTGAGCCCCGCCGCCTCCAGATTCGACGGACGGCGCGCGTCGGCGCACAGGGAGGGTACATACTCGCGCTGGTTGTCGAGCTGCAACAGACTGGTGCGCTCGGGATCGATGTCGATGACCACCGCATGCTGATGGCGATCGGTCAGCGCGCGTACCAGGGCACCGCCGGTCTGTCCGTAACCGCACACCAGGTAGAAGGGCTCGTGCATGTTGTGCACGCGGTAGCGAAATCGGCGGATGTTCAGTGCCCGCTGGAAGGCGGGATCCTGCAACAGCGAAATCAGCTTCCCGATCGCATAGATCCACGCCGCGACGGTGGCGAAGATGCAGAACGAGACCCACAGACGTTGCGCGTCCGTAAACGGATTGGGTATCTCACCGAATCCGATCGTGGTCGACATGAAGCTGACGAAGTAAAAGGCGTGGAAAAAGCTCATCTCGGCGGGATTGCCTTCGGCATCCTGCGCCGGAATCAGGACCAGCCCGATGATCGCCACCGAGTAGACGACGATCAGGACCAGCAGCGGCGCGCGCATGCGCCGCATGATGAGGAAGATGATGTTGTCCATGGCGCCGGGCGACCGCAAACGAATTTTTGACGAACCTATAGGGCAACGCTGATGCGTGTCCCCTCCGGGCCAGGGCTGGCCCGGTATTTTCGAGCACCTTAAGTGCTTGAAAATGGAGCGATCCGAGAGTCGCGCCTCTCGGGCCGCGAGCTGATTAAATGCCAGGACGGCATTTAATCAGCGTTCCCCGTCCGGGCCAGGGACGGCCCGGCATTTTCAAGCACCGCAAGTGCTTGAAAATGGAGCGATCCGAGAGTCGCGCCTCTCGGGCCGCGAGCTGATTAAATGCCAGGACGGCGTTTAATCAGCGTTCCCCAAGGGCGCGCGGGCGCTCAGCGGCGCAGCATGAAGGTCTCGATGACCAGGAGAACCACCGAAATCACGTTGGCAATCATTGCCCCGCCGGTCAGCGAGACGACGCTCGCCATGGTCCCCGGCGTCATTCCGGCGTCGGTCGCGTAGACCGCGATTACCCACACCAGCACCGCGGCCAAGAGCTGCAGCATGGCCACCAGACTGGTGGCCAGCAGCACCGCGCCCATTTGAGTGCGGTCACCGAACTTAAGCACCGTGGCGATGGCGTTGACCACCACGACGGCGAACAGCTCCCATTTGTGGTGATGGGTCGGGTCGTCGATCTCGCCAATGAAGAAACCGAAGTTCAGCGTAAGTGCGAGCACGATAAAGAAGCCGAAGACCACCTTCTCTGGATTCATGGCGGGATTTCCTGCGGAAACGGACGCGGATGGTGAAACCTATTCTCTCGGCCGGCGCAAAAAAGGCAACGGTGCCGCTCGCAACGGGCCGGACCAAGTCGGCGCGATGAGCGCGCTCGCGCTCAGGCCGCCGTGGGCGCCTCCGGCAGCACCTTCGGCTCCGCGATTGCGCGGTGCATGACGATATTCAGCATCCGCGTCGTCGCCGCGATGGCCGCGAACACCTGGTTGGCATGGACGCCGCGGGTCTTGAGCTCGCCGCGATCCGTCTCCCAAGTGATGGTGCACTCCGTCAGCGCGTCCGAGCGGCCGCCCTTGGGGATGCGCACCTCGTAGTCGGTGAGCTCCGGCAGACTCAGACCCTGGCGCCTGACGATCTTCGCCAACGCATGATTGAAGGCATCGAAACCACCGTTGCCGCTCCCGGCAGCGGTGTAGATCTCGTCGCGCAGACGCATCTTGATGCTCGCGGTGGACTCCAGGTCGAGGCTCGAGGAGACCGTACAGGACAGCACCTCGGCGTGGTTGTAGTCCTTGTTTTCCAGCACCTCCGCGATGATGAAGGGCAGATCCTCCACGGTGATGGTCTTCTTGGAGTCGCCGAGCTCCACGATGCGCTGCAGCACGCGTCGCTGGTGCTCCTCGGACAGCCGAATGTCGAGACGCTCCAGATTTTTCGCCAACGAGGCCTTCCCGGAGAGCTTGCCCAAGGCGTACTTGCGGCTACGCGCAAAGCGCTCCGGCGAGAGCCGGGTCTCATAGAGCCTACCCTTGGTGTCCCCATCGGCATGGATGCCCGCGGTCTGGGTGAACACGTCGGCGCCGACAATGGGTGCGTTGTCGCCGATGCGCTTGCCGGAAAAGTACTCGACCAGCTCGCTGACCCGCACCAGATGGGTTTCATCGATGCCGATCGTAAAGCCCAGCTGGTCGCGCAGGTTGACGGCGACCTCCGCCAGGGAGGCATTCCCCGCGCGCTCGCCGAGACAGTTCACGGTGCAGTGCACCGCGGCGGCGCCCGCCTCGGCCGCCGCCAGCACATTGGCCGTCGCGAGACCGTAGTCGTTGTGGGGATGGAAATCGAAGCTCACACCCGGGAAGCGTCCGACCATGTCGGTGATCGCACTCGACACCCGTTGCGGGGTCATTACCCCCAGGGTGTCCGGGAGCATGTAGTGGTCGATACCGCTGTCGGCGAGCCGCTCGATCAGACCGAACACATACTCCGGGCTGTCGCGATAGCCGTTCGACCAATCCTCGAGGTAAAGATTGACGCGGAGCCCCTGCTCGCGGGCAATCGCAACGTTGGCGACGACATCTGCGGCGTGGCGCTCAAGGGTCTTGCCGAGCTGGCGGCGGCAGTGGTTCTCGCTGCCCTTGGCGAGCAGGTTCAACACCCGCCCGCCGGCGCGGCGGATCCAGTCCACGCTGCGCCCGCCGTCGACGAAACCGAGCACCTCGATGCGCTCGGCGAGACCCCGTTCGTCGGCCCACTCAATCATGGCGGCGAGGGCATCGAGCTCTCCCGCGGAGACCCGCGCCGAGGCCACCTCGATCCGATCCACTCGCACCAGCTCCAAGAGCACCTTGGCGATATTGACCTTTTCCTCACCCGAAAAGGACACACCCTGGGTCTGTTCGCCGTCCCGCAGCGTGGTGTCCATGATGCTGACGTAGCGTCGGTGATCGGTCATGCCTCGTCCCTCCCGGGCCTCGGTGTAGCGCGCCGCGTCGGCGACGACAAGCGACGATTGGGTCATTGCAACGCATCCCGGAGGTAGTCGCGTACCGCCTCCGGCGTGGCGTCAAGCTCAGCGCAGCGCGCCGGCCGATCCATTAGTCCCCGCAGCGAGATCGGAGGCGGCGCCTCGCGCCCGATGGCCGCCTGTACGGCCTCGTTGAACTTGGCCGGATGCGCGGTGGCGAGACAGACCACGTTCTCCATGCCGCGGGCGGCGTGCACGCCGACGGCGGTGTGCGGACAGAGGATATAGCCGCTTGCGGCGAAGGTTTCGCGGATCTGCTCGAGTGTCTGCGGATCGGAGGTCGCCCGGGCATCGAAATCCTCGACTACCCGCGCATGGCGTGAGGGATCGACGGCCAGCTCACCGTGCTCCTGCATCGCCGCGAGCATCGCACGCACCGCATCGGGATCCTCGTCGAGCAGGAAATACAGATAGCGCTCGAAATTGGACGCAATCTGAATATCCATCGCCGGGCTTAGGGTATGGAACACCTCTCCGGCGCGGTAGGTCCCGGTGTGCACGAAACGAGTCAGAATATCGTTGCAATTGGTCGCAATGACCAGCCGATCGATCGGCAGGCCCATGCGCTTGGCCAGATACCCGGCAAAAACGTCGCCGAAGTTTCCGGTGGGCACGGCAAAGCTCACGCGCCGTTGCGGATCGCCGCCGGTGACCCGGCCCCAGGCATAGAAGTAATAAACGGTCTGCGCCAGGATGCGCGCCCAGTTGATGGAGTTGACCGCGCCCAACCGATACTCGGACTTGAAGCAGAGGTCGGTGAACAGCGCCTTGACGATGCGCTGGGCGTCGTCGAAGGTGCCGCGCACCGCGATATTGTGCACGTTGGCATCGAGCACCGTTGTCATCTGCCGTTCCTGGACGGGCGAGACACGGCCCTTGGGGTGCAGGATGAAGATATCGATTCCGTCCTTGCCCCGTACCCCGTAGATCGCGGCGGATCCAGTGTCGCCCGAGGTTGCGCCCAGGATGTTGAGCCGCCCGCCCTGCCGGGCAAGCAGGTACTCGAACAGATTGCCGAGCAGCTGCAACGCTACGTCCTTGAACGCCGCCGTCGGCCCGTGAAAGAGCTCCAAAATCCGCAGGCCGGCGGTCTCGACCACCGGCGTAACCTCGTGGTGGGAGAAGGTCGAATAGGAGCGGTTGACCAGCTCGCTCAGGTCGTCGGCGGGAATCGCATCGCCCACGAAGGGCGCAAGCACCTCCAGCGCTAGGTCTTGGAACCTCAGCCGACCCCAGGCGCTCAGTTGCTCGGCGTCGATCCGCGGGATCTCAGCCGGCACCAGCAGGCCGCCGTCGGTGGCGAGCCCCATCATGACGGCGTCGGCGAAGCCGACGGGCGCGATTCCACCGCGGGTGCTTACGTAATGCATGTGACTATAGATACCGTTCGTCGGCTCCAAGCGCCGGGCACGTTGCCTGCTCAAACCCGCGAGTCTATTGCAACGCCGTCCGCTATGGCAAAACGGGAGGAGCCGGCCGCTCCGGCTCGACGGGTTGGTCGGGGAGCAGCCGCGCGCGGGCCATGCTCGGTTGCTCCCGGCGAGCCGCTCGGTCGTTGACAGCGCAACGCGGCGAACAACACAATGCAATGGCTCCGCCGACCCGACAGATTCAGCGGAGAAGCACAACAAGAGCTACCGAGGGGGCTTCTGTCGCTGTTTGACCCGACGCCCGCGGCGACGCGGAGCCGGTGTCGCTGCCCCGTCACCCCGATCCATCACAGCAACGCCAACCATCCACGGAGTGACATCTAATGACACCTGAGAACCGTGCGGCCTATTGGAAGTCGAATCTTCGGCTTCTCACCGTGCTCCTCGTAATCTGGTTCGTAGTCTCCTACGGCTTCGGCATCCTGCTCGCCGAGCCGCTGAATGCCATCAGCATCGGCGGCTACCAGCTGGGTTTCTGGTTTGCCCAGCAGGGTTCGATGTACGTCTTTCTCGTGCTGATCTTCATCTACACGGTCGGCATGAATCACCTCGACAAGAAATTCGGCGTCCAAGAAGACTGAGGCATCAAATAACCACCTATGGACCTTAAAACACTGACTTTTATCGTCGTCGGCGCGACGTTCCTGCTGTACATCGCCATCGCCTTCTGGGCGCGGGCCGCAACCACCGGCGAATTCTATGTAGCCGGCAAGGGCATCCACCCGGTGGCCAACGGCATGGCCACCGCAGCGGACTGGATGTCGGCCGCATCCTTCATCTCCATGGCCGGTCTCATCGCCTTCAAGGGCTATGACGCTTCGGTCTATCTGATGGGCTGGACCGGCGGTTACGTGCTGCTTGCGCTGCTGCTCGCGCCCTACCTGCGCAAGTTCGGCAAGTTCACGGTGCCGGAGTTCATCGGCGACCGCTACTACTCGCAGACGGCGCGCATGGTGGCGGTCCTGTGCCTGATCGTCGCCTCCATCACCTACGTCATCGGCCAGATGAAGGGTGTCGGCGTCGCCTTCTCCCGCTTCCTGGAGGTACCTTTCGAGGTTGGCGTCTACGTCGGCATGGGCATCGTGTTCATCTACGCCGTCATGGGCGGCATGAAGGGCATCACCTACACCCAGATCGCCCAATACTGCGTGCTGATCTTCGCCTATACGGTTCCGGCAGTTTTCATCTCGTTGCAGCTCACCGGCACGCCGGTGCCGCAAATCGGTCTCGGCAGCCCGATGACCGACGGCAGCGGGTTTATGCTCGACCGGCTGAATCAGGTGGTCACCGACCTCGGATTCAATGCCTACACGGATCGTAAAGATTCGATCCTCAACATGATGCTCCTGACCCTGTCGCTGATGATCGGCACCGCCGGTCTGCCGCACGTGATCATCCGCTTCTTCACGGTGCCCAAGGTGGCGGATGCGCGCTCGTCCGCGGGCTGGGCGCTGGTCTTCATCGCCATCCTCTACACCACCGCCCCCGCCGTCGGCGCGATGGCCCGCCTGAACCTGACCGAGACCATCCAGACCGGCCCGGTAGGCGAAGAGACCGGCAACGTGAAGATCGCCGATGTGCCGGAGTGGATGAATCGCTGGGCCAAGACCGGGCTGCTCGCCTGGGAGGACAAGAACAACGACGGTCGTCTGCAGTACTACAACGACAAGAACGCGGAGTTTGCCGCCAAGGCCGAGGGCTGGGGCTGGAAGGGCAACGAGATGACCACGATCGACAACGACATCATGGTCCTTGCCAACCCGGAGATCGCCAAGCTGCCGAACTGGGTCATTGCCCTGGTCGCGGCGGGTGGTCTGGCCGCCGCACTGTCTACCGCTGCGGGTCTGCTGCTGGCCATCTCCTCCTCCATCTCACACGACCTGCTGAAGGGCGTCTTCATGCCCGGGATATCGGAAAAGGCGGAGCTGATGGCGGGCCGAATCTCCATGGCCGGTGCCATCGTGGTAGCCGGATATCTGGGGCTGCATCCACCGGGGTTCGCGGCCCAGGTGGTGGCGCTGGCGTTCGGTCTCGCCGCGTCGTCCATCTTCCCGGTCCTGATGATGGGCATCTTCGACAAACGGGCGAACAGAGCCGGCGCCATACTCGGCATGCTGTCCGGACTCACCTTCACGCTGGTGTACATCTTCTGGTTCAAGGGCTGGTTCTTCGTCCCCGGAACCGAGATGGCGGCCAACACGGCCGATAACTGGCTGTTCGGCATCTCGCCGGAGGCGATCGGCGCCGTAGGCGCAGCGATCAACTTCATCGTCGCCTATGTCGTGTCCAGGGCTACGAAGGCTCCGCCCGAGCACATCCAGCATCTGGTCGAGGACATCCGCGTGCCGCGAGGCGCCGGAGAGGCAACGGGACACTAAGGAGATGCCGAAAAACCGGGCCGTCCCCTGGCCCGGAAGATAAACGCAGTAGATCAGCGTTTCTCCAACCCCGGAAGCCCGGCGGGGAGACGCAACACAGCCCCGCTTCGGCGGGGCTTTTTTTTGACGATACAGCGGCGGCAAGCTGTTGTATGGTTTACGCCCCGTTCGTTACCGCGAGGCACCCGATGGACGTAGAGCTGATCGAGATTCAGGAGTTTCTGGCCGGCCGGCCGCCGTTCGACCAACTCCCGGAATCCGTGCTTGAGCGCCTGCCCAGGGAGCTTTCGGTCCGCTACTTCCGCCGCGGCCAAACCTTCCCGCCCAAGGACGCGGAAACGCCCTGCCTCTATATCCTGCGACGCGGCGCGGTGGAGCTGCGCGACCCCCAGGGTGAGCTCGTCGGCAAGCTTGCCGAGGGCGACATCTGCGTCCTCTCGTGCAAATACCCGGACAAGGACGCCCCTTATTGGGGGAATACCTCGGAGGACACACTCGCCTATCTCCTTCCTTGCGAGGCACTTGAACGACTGCGCGGCGAGAACCAGGCGTTCGCCGCTCACTTCGACCAGTCCGTGTCAACACGCATGCGCGACGCCCTGGCGGCATTGCGCGACAATCCGGCGGCGAGCTCCGGGTTGATGACCGTGCGCATCGGCGAGCTGATACACCGGGCGCCGGTTGCGGTCACCCCCGGGACCACCATCCGCGATGCGGCGAGGATCATGACCGAGAACCGGGTTTCGTCCCTGTTGATCATGGACGGAGAGCGGCTTGCGGGTATGGTGACCGATCGGGATCTGCGCAGCCGCTGTATCGCCGCCGGTCTGGACCCCGCCCAGCCGGTTGCGGCCATCATGACCGAGAAGCTGCACACGACTCAGTGCGACGCGCTGGGCTTCCAGGCGCTGATCGCCATGTCGCGCCTCAACGTGCATCACCTGCCGGTGCTGGATGGGCAGAAGGTGGCCGGCATCATCTCGACCACCGACCTGACCCGGTTCCAGAGTGCCAACGCGGTCTATCTGGTCGGCGACATCCACAAGGCCGAGTCGGTCGAGACCCTGGCACAGATCAGCGCCAAGGTATCCGAGCTGCACATCCATCTGATCGGAAATGGCGCCACCGCCGACCACGTGGGCCAGGCGATCAGCTCCATCACCGACGCCTTTACTCAGCGCCTGCTGGAGTTGGCGGAGGCCGAGCTCGGCCCGCCGCCGGTCCCGTACGCCTGGATGGTCGCCGGCTCCCAGGCCCGCCGCGAGCAGTCGTCCCATTCCGACCAGGACAACGCGCTGCTGATCGCCGACCACATGAAACCGCAGGACGACGAGTACTTCGCGGCCCTGGCGAAGATCGTCAACGACGGCCTCGATGCCTGCGGCTACGGCTACTGTCCCGGAAACGTCATGGCATCGAACCCGCAATGGCGGCAGAAGCTGATGATCTGGAAGAAGTACTTCAACGGCTGGATCCAGCGACCCGAGCCAATGGCGCTGATGCTCTCGAGCGTCTTCTTCGACCTGCGGGCATTACACGACCGCGAAGGGCTGTTCGAAGAAGTCCACGATCAAGTGTTGGAGCTTTCCAAGGCAAACCGAATCTTTATCGCCTATATGGCCGCGAACGCACTCAAGCATCGGCCTCCGCTCGGATTTTTCCGCAATTTCGTGCTCATTCACGGGGGCGACCACAACCACACATTCGACGTCAAGCACCGCGGCATCGTGCCGGTGGTCGATCTGGCGCGGGTCTACGCGCTGTCGAACGGTTGCGACGAGACCAACACCCTGGAGCGCCTGCGGGCCACCGCCGGGACGCCGGCGCTCAGCAAGGAGGGCGCCGCAAATCTGGTGGATGCGACGGAGTTCATCGGCACACTGCGCATGCGCCATCAAGCGCGTCAGCTCGGCGCCGGTAAGGCGGCGGACAACTACTTGTCCCCGGACGAGCTCTCACCGCTCGAGCGGGGGCATCTAAAAGAGGCGTTCGTCCTGATCAATACAATGCAGGAATCGCTGGGCCAGCGTTACCAAGCCGGTCGATTTACGTAAGGATTGGCTTGTGGTTTCGTTGATCGACTGGCGGCGGCGGTGGCAACTGCGCAGCGCACCCGCCGGGGCACTGCAGCGCTACCTGGCGCAGCCCTTCCCGGCACCGGGCAGCGACTATCGCGAGGTCGACTACCTCGCGATCGACCTGGAGACCACCGGTCTGAAGATCGGCAAGGACCTGATCCTCAGCGTCGGCTATGTGACCCTGCACGGAACCAGGATCGACCTCTCGAGCGTCCGGCATCGCATCGTACGCATCGATCGTTCGATTCCCGAGGCGAGCGCCGTGATCCATCAGATCACCGATGACGAGGCCGCACTCGGAGGGGAGTTGAGCGACGTCATGGCCGAGCTGCTGGAGACATTGGCCGGCAAGGTCATGATCGCCCACCACGCCAGGATCGAGCGCGGCTTCCTATCCGCCGCAAGTCAGCAGCTCTACAAATGCAAGCTGCCGATGCGGGTGGTCGACACCCAGGAATTGGCCCTGCGGACCTTCGAGCGCCGGCAGATCGCGTTCAAGGGCTCGGACCTGCGCCTGCATGCCCTGGGGGATCGGTACAACCTGCCGCGCTACGGGGCGCACAATGCGCTCAGCGACGCATTGTCCGCCGCCGAGCTGTTCATTGCCCAGGCCGCTCACCGCGACAGCGGAAAAGGCATGAAGCTGGCCGATTTTCTCTGTTGATCGGGTGAAGCGCCCGCGCTTTACCTGGAACCGCGCAAGACGAGCGCTTAGTATTGCGGGTCACCACCGACCGCAAAACGGCGCCAGAGACTACAAGCCGTGCGGTCCGCTGGCACCGACCACCACTTAAAGAAAGAAGAGGAACCACAACCATGTCGGAAGAAAAGGTCTATCCGGTCCCCGCGGAGATTGCCGCGAAGGCCCATATCGACGCCGAGCTGTACGCGGCCATGTACCAGCGCTCGATGGACGACCCCAATGGGTTCTGGGCGGAGCAGGCAGAGCAATTCGTGAGCTGGTCCAAGAAATGGGACTCGGTAATGGATTACAGCTTTGCCCCCGAGGACCTGCACATCAAGTGGTTCAGCGGCGGCCAGCTCAACGTTTCCTACAACTGCCTGGACCGCCACCTGGCGACCCGGGGCGACCAGGTCGCCATCATCTGGGAGGGGGACAATCCGGAGGAAGACCGCAAGATCACCTATCGTGAGCTGCACACCGAGGTCTGTAAGCTCGCCAACGTGCTCAAGTCTCGCGGTGTCAAAAAAGGGGACCGGGTCTGCATCTACCTGCCGATGATTCCGGAGGCCGCGGTGGCGATGCTCGCGTGCACGCGCATCGGTGCCGTCCATTCCATCGTTTTCGGCGGCTTCTCTCCCGACAGCCTGCGCGACCGCATCCTCGATTCCGACTGTAAGACCCTGATTACGTCCGACGAGAGCATGCGCGGCGGCCGCCAGGTGCCGCTGAAGAAAAACGCCGATACGGCGCTCGCCGAGTGCCCCAACGTGAGCACCGTGCTGGTGGTGAAGCGCACCGGCGGCCCGGTCGTCTGGACACAAGGACGCGACATCTGGTACGAGCAGGCCATGGCGGGCGCATCCGCCGAGTGTGAACCCGAGCCGATGGACGCCGAGGATCCGCTGTTCGTCCTCTACACCTCGGGCTCGACCGGCAAGCCCAAGGGCGTGCTGCACAGCACCGGCGGCTACCTGGTCTTCGCGGCCATGACCCACAAGTACGCCTTCGATTACCAGGAGGGCGAGATCTACTGGTGCACGGCCGATGTCGGCTGGGTAACAGGGCACACCTATATCGTCTACGGACCGCTGGCCAACGGCGCCATCTCGCTGATGTTCGAGGGTATTCCGAACTACCCGGACGTCTCGCGCTTCTGGCAGGTGGTGGACAAGCACCAGGTCAACATCTTCTACACCGCCCCGACGGCGATCCGCGCCCTGATGCGCGCCGGTGAGGAGCCGGTCAAGAAGACCTCGCGCAAGAGCCTGCGCATCCTCGGGTCGGTAGGCGAGCCCATCAACCCGGAGGCCTGGGAGTGGTATCACCGGGTGGTTGGCGACGACCGCTGCCCGATCGTGGATACCTGGTGGCAGACCGAGACCGGCGGACATCTGATCACGCCGCTGCCGGGCGCGACCGCGCTGAAACCCGGCTCCGCCAGCAACCCGTTCTTCGGCGTCAAGCCCGCGATCGTCGATGCGACCGACGGCCACGTGCTCGAAGGTCCATGCGAGGGCGCGCTGGTCATCACCCAGCCCTGGCCGGCGATGATGCGCTCGGTCTACGGCGACCATCAGCGCTTCGTCGACACCTATTTCAGGCAGTATCCGGGCACCTACTTCACCGGTGACGGGGCGCGCCGCGATGCCGACGGGTACTACTGGATCACCGGTCGTATCGACGACGTGCTGAATGTCTCCGGCCATCGCCTGGGCACGGCCGAGATCGAATCCGCGCTGGTGCTCCATCCCCACGTCGCGGAGGCCGCCGTGGTGGGCTATCCCCACGACATCAAGGGCCAGGGAATCTACGCCTACGTAACCCCGATGGCCGGCGTGGAGCCGACGGATGCACTCAAGAAGGAGCTGGTCGCCTTGGTGCGCGGCGAGATCGGTCCGATCGCCACCGTCGACCTGATCCAGTGGGCGCCCGGGCTGCCGAAGACCCGGTCGGGCAAGATCATGCGCCGCATCCTGCGCAAGATCGCGGCCAACGAGATCGATACGCTGGGCGACACCTCGACGTTGGCGGACCCGACGGTGGTGTCGGACCTGATCGACAATCGCGCCAACCAGTAGGCGCGGGCGGGACCGAGCCGCGGCCTTTGGCGCCGCGGCTCCGACAAAGCCGCTGGTGCCGGGTCCCGACGGCAAGGCGCAGGTATCATGGCGGCGCCTCCACCACCTTCTCCCGTGTGATTGAAGAGGTCTCTGTTGGATTCGAACTTCCGTGTTGGAGTCTTCGTGGACGCCGAAAACGTGCGTCACAACGGGGGCTATCAGATGCGTTACGACATCTTGCGCCGTTTTGCCGAGCGCGAGGGTGGCGTGCTGCAGCGGCTGAACACCTATATGGCGTTCGACGCGGAACGGGCGCGCGAGGACTCCGACTACGCCAAGCGCTCGCGCGCCTATCAGCAAATGGTCCGCGACTTCGGTTGGAAGATCACGGTGAAGCTGGTACGCCGCTACACGGATGAGAGCGGCAACGTCAACATGAAGGCCAACGCCGACCTCGACATGGCCGTGGACGCGATGCTCCAGGCGGACAAGCTCGAGCAGGTGTTGCTGGTGACCGGCGACGGCGACTTCCTGCAGGTCGTCCGTGCGTTGCAGAACAAGGGCTGCCGGGTTGAGCTGATCGGATTCAAGAACGTGTCGCGGCAGTTGCAGCAGGAGGTCGACGCCTTCTACTCGGGGTTCCTAATCCCGGACCTGCTGCCCATCTCCTACGAGCCGCGCAACGAATGGGGCCAGCCGGGATCCTGCGTGCGGGGTGTGTGCACCAAATGGTTCGCTGAAAAAGGCTATGGGTTTCTGCGCATCCTCGACGACGTCTCTCCAAACCTTTGGATCACGGACCCGAGAGATCCTGCATCTCCCTACACCAGCGTCTTTTGCCACGTCAATGAGCTCGCCGACGATGTCAGCGAGGAGATGTTGTTGAACCGCGAGACCATACTCGAGTTCTACGTCAACGAGAGCGAGCAAAAGGACAACGGACTGGTCGCGAACAACGTGAGACTCGCATTTTCAGTCAACCGATAAGAGAAATGTGGGCCGCTTCACGGCGGCCGCTTGCGTGCGCGGCGTGCGTAAACGGTGACGCGTGCGCGAGAAAACGCCGTAGGGAAGGCATAGAGTCACGGCTCGTGAAGCGCTTGTCCGAACACTAATGGCGACCAATCAGACCGCGATGAAGCCCTCCGGCCTCGCCCTGCGTCTGGTGCGAGACCGCCTGCTCACCGAAGACGTGGCGACCAATGCCTATGGCGAGGCGGTGCGTCGCCGCGAGCCGTTCGTCCAGTATTTGGTTGCGAACAAGATACTCGACAGCCGGCGCATCGCCATCGCGGCCTCACACGAGTTCGGGGTTCCGTTGCTTGATCTGCACGCGATCGAGCTCGCCGACGTGCCGATGAATCTGGTCGACGAGCGCCTGATCCGCAAGCACCGTGCGTTGCCCATCTTCCGTCGCGGCAACCGCATCTTCCTGGCCCTGTCCGATCCCACCAACGACCAGGCACTCGACGAGATTCGGTTCAACACCGGGCTCGCCACGGACGCCGTGCTGGTGGAGGAAGACAAGCTCGCCGCCGCCATCGAGCGCGCGATCGAGGCCCAGGACTCGACCATGAACGACATCATGGACGCAGACCTGGACCATCTCGACATCGCCTCGGACGACGACGAAAAGGCCGGCGACGATTCCGAGCTCAACATCGACGACGCCCCGGTGGTGCGCTACGTCAACAAGATCCTGGTGGACGCCATCACCAGCAGCGCCTCCGACATCCACTTCGAGCCCTACGAGAAGTTCTTCCGCGTGCGCTTTCGTCAGGACGGCATGCTGCGCGAGGTCGCCAATCCGCCGGTGAACATCGCCGCGCGACTGGTTGCGCGGCTCAAGGTCATGTCGCGCATGAACATCGCGGAACGCCGGGTGCCGCAGGACGGTCGCATCAAGCTCAAGCTCAGCCGCTCCCGCGACATCGACTTCCGCGTCAACACCCTGCCCACCTTGTACGGCGAAAAGGTGGTGCTGCGTATCCTCGACTCTGCCTCGGCTCAGGTGGGCATCGAGAACCTGGGTTTCGAGCTCGAGCAGCAGGAGGCCTTCATGAAGGCCATCCGCAAGCCCTACGGAATGATCCTGGTCACCGGCCCCACCGGCTCGGGCAAGACCGTGTCGCTCTACAGCGCGCTGAACATCCTGAACGACCCCGGCATCAACATCTCCACCGTCGAAGACCCGGTCGAGATCCAGGTCCCGGGCATCAATCAGGTGAACATGAACCCGAAAAGCGGGCTCACCTTCGCCGCGGCACTGCGCGCCTTTCTGCGTCAGGACCCGGACGTCGTAATGGTCGGCGAGATCCGCGATTTGGAAACCGCCGAGATCGCGGTCAAGGCCGCCCAGACCGGACACCTGGTGCTGTCCACCCTGCACACCAACGACGCACCGCAAACCCTCACGCGTCTGGCCAACATGGGCGTGGCACCGTTCAACATCGCGTCCTCGATTCTGCTGATCATGGCTCAGCGTCTCGCGCGCCGGCTATGCGCCCACTGCAAGCAAACCGAGGATGTGCCGCGCGAGGCCCTGCTCGAGGAGGGTTTCACCGAGGCCGAGATCGAGACCGGTGTCACCATCTACCGGCCCGTGGGCTGCGATCGTTGTACCAACGGATACAAGGGCCGAGTCGGGATCTTTCAGGTAATGCCCGTATCCGAGGAGATGGGGCGCATGATCATGGAGGGTGGGACGGCCATCGATCTAGCCGACCAATCCCGCCGCGAGGGCGTATATGACCTGCGCCAGTCCGGTCTGCGCAAGGTCAAGGCCGGGGTCACCAGCCTCGAAGAGCTCAACCGAGTCACCAAAGACTAATCATTATGGCAGTGGCAGCCGCGCAGAAGCCCAAGTCCGAGAAGGCCTACGTATTCGCCTGGGAGGGAATGGATCGGCGCGGCTCGCGCGTCAAGGGCGAGACCCGTGCTTCCAGCATCACCATGGTCCGGGCGGAGCTTCGCCGCCAGGGCGTCAATGCGACCAAGGTCAAGAAGAAGGCCCGGCCGCTGCTCGGCGGCGGCAAGAAGAAGATCAAGACCGCCGATATCGCCGTGTTCAGCCGCCAGCTCGCCACCATGATGGCCGCCGGCGTGCCCTTGGTTCAGGCATTCGACATCGTCGGCCGGGGACATGAGAATCCGGCGATGCAGGACCTGATCCTGAGCATCAAGCAGGATATCGAGAGCGGCACCGCGATGGCCGTGGCACTGGGCAAGCACCCGCTGTATTTCGACGACCTCTTCTGCAATCTGGTGGCCGCCGGCGAGCAGGCGGGCGTGCTCGACGTCTTACTCGACAAGATCGCGACCTACAAGGAGAAGACGGAGTCGATCAAGGGCAAGATCAAGAAGGCCTTGTTCTACCCCACGGCGGTCATCGCCGTTGCCGTCTTGGTCACCGTGGTCATCCTGATGTTCGTGATCCCGCAATTCAAGGAGCTGTTCGGAAGCTTCGGCGCAGACCTGCCTGCCTTCACGCTGCTCGTCATCGGCTTGTCGGACATCGTGCGCCAATGGTGGTGGCTGATGTTCTTGGCCGCCGGCGGGTTCGGCTATTTCATCGCCGGTCTGTTCAAGCGCTCGCGAAAATTCCGCGACATGATCGACCGCTTCGTGCTGAAGATCCCGATCATCGGCGGCATCCTGAACAAGGCCTCGCTGGCGCGGTTTGCCCGCACCCTGTCCACCATGTTCGCGGCCGGCGTGCCCCTGGTCGAGGCGCTTGAATCGGTGGCCGGAGCGACCGGCAACGTGGTCTATCAGGATGCGGTTCTGAAGATGCGCGAGGAGGTCGCGACCGGGCAGTCGCTACAGCTCTCCATGCGCCAGCGCGGTCTGTTTCCGCACATGGTGATCCAGATGACCGCGATCGGCGAGGAGTCCGGCGCCTTGGACGAAATGCTGGGCAAGGTCGCGGATTTTTACGAGGAGCAAGTCGACAATGCGGTCGACAGCCTGAGCAGCCTGCTGGAGCCGCTGATCATGGTGGTCATCGGCGGTCTGGTCGGCAGCCTGGTGGTGGCCATGTATCTGCCGATCTTTAAGCTCGCGGCCGTGGTTTGATCCGAATACCCGTTCGCGTAGGGGACGCACCCGAGCAATGGCCTGGTTCGAGTTGTTTACGCATAGTCCGGCACTGGTGTATGGCGCGGCCATCGCGCTAGGTCTCATCATCGGCAGCTTCCTCAACGTCGTCATCCTGCGCCTGCCGCGCATGCTGGAGGCGGAATGGGCGCGCGAGTGTGCCGAGCTCTCAGGCAACGCCGGGGCGGACGCAGCGCCGGTGTTGACGCTGGCGCAACCAGGCTCCCGGTGCCCCGCCTGCGGGCGGCCGATCCGGCCCTACGAGAACATCCCGATCCTAAGCTATTTGTTGCTGCGCGGGCATTGCGCGGGCTGCGGCGCCAAGATCAGCCCGCGCTATCCCTTCGTGGAGGGTCTGACCGCGATCATGACCCTGGCGGTGCTGGTGCATTTCGGGCCGAGCTGGCAGGCGTTGGCCGCTCTGCCGCTGACCTGGGGCTTGATTGCGCTCGCGTTCATCGACTTCGACACCCAGCTGCTGCCCGACGGGATCGTCCTCCCACTGCTTTGGCTGGGCTTGATCCTGAGCCTGTTCGGCCTGTTTACCGACAGCACCTCGGCGATACTCGGCGCCGTGGCCGGATACCTGAGTCTGTGGCTGGTCTTTCAGTTGTTTCGGCTCGTCACCGGAAAAGAAGGGATGGGCTACGGCGACTTCAAGCTGCTCGCCCTGTTCGGGGCCTGGCTCGGATGGCAGCTCCTGCCCCAGGTGGTCCTGCTCTCGGCCGTCACCGGGGCGGTGCTCGGCGTGACCCTGATCGCTACCGGTCGCCACGCGCGCGGCACACCGCTCCCCTTCGGCCCGTTTCTCGCCGCCGCGGGTTGGATCAGTCTGATGTGGGGACCGCAGATCAACGACATCTACCTGGGCGTGGTCGGCCTCGCCTAGCGTGCTTGTCGTTGCGCTTACCGGCGGCATCGGGAGCGGAAAAAGCACGGTCGCGGACCTATTTGCCGCCTCCGGCGCCGGCATCGTGGACACCGATGTGCTGTCGCGGGAGCTGACGCGTCCGGGAAGCCCGGCGGTGGGCGAGATCGCGGCGGCATTCGGTCGCCAAGTCATCCAGCCGGACGGCACCCTCGACCGGGCCGCATTGCGCGCGCTGGTATTCGCCAAACCGGCGGCACGCAAGGACCTGGAGTCTATCCTCCACCCGCGAATCCGAGCGCTGATGTTGGAGCGGCTACGCGCCCTCGACACCCCCTATGCGATGCTGGTGATTCCGCTCCTGGTGGAGACCGGGCAGCATACCCTCGCCGACCGGGTGGTGGTGGTGGACGTCCCCGAGAATACTCAGGTCGAGCGGGTGCAGCGGCGCAGCGGACTGACCGAGGCCGAGGTCCAACGCATCATCGCCAGTCAGGCATCGCGCGAAGAGCGCCTGGCCTGCGCCGACCACATCATCGACAATAGCGGCGATCCGGCGCTGCTCCAGCCTCAGGTAGAGCGCCTGCACCTGCGTTTCCTCACCCTCGGCGAGGAGGCCTGACCGCCCCCCTCGCCGCAACCAGGCCTGGTAGCGATGCCGAGTCCACGAACCCAATGGCTGCGGCTGACCCTGCTTGGCCTCGTCGGCGGCGCCATTGCCGGCGCGATGGTGCTGCTTTTCCGCGTGGCGCTGGAGCTGGGACAGATGCTGCTTCTGTCCACCAGCTCGGCCAACGGCTACGACGCGCTGGCCCCCCACTGGCGAATCCTCCTGCCGACTGGGGTCGGCCTGTTGCTGGGGCTCGCCTTCGACCGCTTGCAGCCGGAGGTTCGTCAAGTCGGCGTGGTGCACGTGCTGCGGCGGATGCAGACCCCCGGCGGCGAACGCCTTCCCGCGAAGAATCTGATCGTCCAGTTTATCGGGGCGTTTGTCGCCATTGTCGGAGGGCACTCGGTCGACCGCGAGGGGCCGGCGGTGCATATCGGCGCAGCGAGTGCGAACCTGGTTGGGCAAGGGCTGCGGGCAACGGCCGAGGAAGACTACACCCTGGCGGCCTGCGGGGCTGCGGCGGCGATCGCGGCCGTGTTCAACACACCGTTGGCCGGCGTGGTATTCGTCATGGAGGTGTTGCGCGTGCGCTACGACGTGGGGCGCATGCTGCCGATCATCGCGGCATCCGTCGTCGGCGCCGTTTTCGGGCAGCTGGCGTTTCAGAACGAGCCCGTCTTCGCCCTCCCCGCGCTGACGCTGCAAAGCCATTGGGAGCTTCCAAACCTGGTGCTGCTCGGGCTGATCACCGGCCTGGTCGCGGTCGCGTTCATCAGTCTGTGCGAGCGAGTGGCCGTGCGCACCGGGGCGTGGCCGTGTTGGGTCACCTTTACCTTGGCGGGACTGGTCACCGGCATCCTGGCATTGGGGACGCCACAGATCATGGGTGTCAGCTACCACACGCTGGAGGCGCTGCTGCACGAGCAGCTCGGACTCTGGTTGGCACTGGCCTTGATTGTGACCAAGACGGTGGCAACCGGTGTGTCCGTCGGACTGCGGGTACCCGGGGGACTCATCGGCCCAACGTTGTTCATCGGCGGGGCGATTGGCTCGGCGTTCGGTCTGGCCTTGAAGGACGCGGGACTCCTCGGCACCGCCTCGCCGGCGTTCTACGCGACGGTCGGCATGGTGGCGATGATGGGAGCCACGCTGCGGGCCCCGTTGGCGGCTTTGACGGCGCTGCTCGAAATGACGGGGAATCCGAACATCATCCTGCCCGGCATGCTCGCGGTGGCCAGCGCGGAGCTGACCAATCGCCTGGTGCTGGGCAAGGATTCGGTCTTCGAGACGCTGCTGAAGATCCAAAGCCGAGCGCCTCGTACACGTCGTACGTCGGAATAATCTTGCCTCCCGCGGGAAGCGCTGACTATGTTTTGCAGTGGCGGACATTGATGGTCCGCCGTTTCGCAAACGTTGTATGCATGGCAAAGGAGAACAGGGAAGATGAAAACGAGAAAACGCTGCGGCCTGATGATCGGACTGCTGTCCGTCGCGCTCACCGCGGGCCTAAGCGGCACCAGTGTTGGTGCGGAATCGGGATGCAAGGGTCTGGAGCAGGGGGCTTGCGAGAACAAGAGCAGCTGCTACTGGGTCGACGGCTATACACGCAAGGACGGCATCAAGGTCTCTGCTTATTGCCGAACCTCGTCCAAGCAGAGTAGCTCCAGCTCGGGCAAGGACAAGTCTGCGTCCAAGGGCAAGTCCGAGGAGAGCAAGACCGAGTAATCGCGACCAAGCCCGGCCGCAACGGCCGGGCGCGAATGATCCCGCGGCCGTCGGGATCAATGGAAATCCCGGGGCCGCGTCACCAACCCTCCCAACAGTCCGGAATAGTCGCTCAGGCGGCGCGCGATCAGGTGAGTCACCCCACTCTCGCGCTGTACCTCGCCGTGCACCGCCAGCAGGCGCGCGCCCAGCAATGCGTTTCGCTGCCGCTCGCCCAGCCGCTTCCAGACCACCAGATTGACGTATCCCGTCTCGTCCTCCAGGGTGACGAAGGTCACCTCGTTCGCGGCGGCCGGCCGCTGGCGGGTGATTACCAAACCCGCCGTGCCGATCATCGCCCCGGTGGGGATATCGGCCAGCTCCCGTGCCGAGAGCAGGCGCCGTCGCGCGAGCTCGGGCCGCAACAGGGCCAATGGATGACGGCGCAGGCTCAGCCCCAGACTGGCGTAATCCGCGACGATCGCGGTCCCCTCGTCCGGCGGAGGCAGCAAGGGCACCGCACCGCGGCCGTCGCTTGGGCGTTCGAGAGACAGGCCGCCGGTGATCGGCAAACGCCAGCCAGACACCTCCCAGGCAGCCAGATGGCGATTACCGGCGATGCGGTGGAAGGCGTCGGCGGCGGCTAGTGCCTTGAGATCCGAGCGGCTCGGCAGGGCGCGCTCGGCCAAGTCCGCGAGCGAGGACCAAGGCCGC
>JBGSTR010000396.1:0-5781 GCA_041736365.1 Chromatiaceae bacterium
CCGAGCGCGGACGGGACGCCGGAGCGTCCTGGACGTCTCCCACGCCGGAGCATGGGAGCAAGGGCAGGACTCAAGATCGATGAGGCAGGACGGGTGCTCGAGTCGCACCCGGGCGAACACAAGGACGCAAGGATGCAAGGAAAAACCGACACGCTGAGATCAAGACGATGAAAGCAACAGCGAATCAGAAGCAGAGAACGACCTTTTCGCGGAACCCGTTGGAGCGTGCGATCCGCGACAGCCTCGGTGCGGTAAATAGCTATCGAGCCGCGTGCGGGCTTCTGGGGGTCGGCCTGCTCGGCCTGGCCGCGAGCGGCGCGGTGCAGGCGGAGTTTCCGGCCACAATCGGGCTATCCAATCTCGATGGCAGCAACGGCTTCGCGATCAACGGAGTCAACAGTTATGATTTTTCCGGCTCGTCCGTCAGCGACGCAGGGGACTTCAATGGTGACGGCTTCGGCGACCTGATCATTGGCGGAGATCCGGCACGGGGCGGTAGCAACAACAGCTACGTGGTGTTTGGCGGTCCGAACGCGGGCCGCGGCGGTGTCGTGGAGTTGTATAACCTGGACGGAACCAACGGATTCGCCGTCGCAGGGGTCGCCGGGGAACTCTACTCCAGCCGTCCCGTAAGCGGCGCCGGCGATGTCAACGGCGACAACTTCGACGATCTAATCATCGGCAATACATCCGCCAATGGATACGCCGGCCAAAGCTACGTGGTGTTTGGCGGGCAAGGTGTGGGCAGTGGGGGCGTGCTCGATCTCTCCACGCTCGACGGTAGCAACGGCTTCACGATCAATGGAGTCAATAGCATTGATTTTTCCGGCGCTGCGGTCAGCGGCGCGGGCGACGTGAACGGCGACGGATTCGACGACCTGTTCATCGGTGCACCCTTGGCCAGCCCCAATAGCAAGTCGTTCGCGGGCGTAAGCTACCTGATATTCGGTGGACCCCGAGTCGGACGCAGCGGCGTGATTGAGCTTTCCCGGCTCGACGGGACGAACGGCTTCGCCGTCAATGGAATCAATCCGAACGACCGTTCCGGCGGCTCCGTCAGCGGCGCCGGCGACCTGAACGGCGACGGCGTCGACGATCTGATCATCGGCGCATCGCATGCCGATCCGAACGGTGATGGGTCCGGCCAAAGCTACCTGGTGTTCGGGGGGCCGGGCTTGGGTACAGGCGGCGTTTTGGAGCTCTCGAAGCTCGACGGGACCAACGGTTTCGCCGTCAACGGCGTCAACGCCGGCGATGCTTCCGGGAGCTCCGTAAGCAGTGCCGGCGATGTCAACGGCGACCATGTCGATGACCTGATCATCGGCGCACCGGGGGCCGGCCCGAACGGGGTTGGGTCCGGCCAAAGTTACGTGGTGCTCGGTCGCCCGGGCGTCGCCGGCAGCAGTGTGCTGGAGCTCTCCAAGCTCGACGGCAGCAACGGCTTCGTCCTCAACGGAGCTGGGCCATACGGTTCTTCGGGCACCTCAGTCAGCGGCGCCGGGGATGTCAACGGCGACGGGATCGCGGACCTCATCGTCGGCGCGCCCGGGGGGACTTGGGATTATTACGATTATCACGAGATCTCTCACGGGGAAGTCGTATTTGGCGGCAAGGACGTCGGCGGCAGCGGTGTGCTGGAGCTCTCCCAACTCGACGGCGGCAACGGCTTCGCCCTCGTCAGCGACCCACTCGATCGCGCCGGTTCATCGGTAAGCAACGTCGGTGATTTCAATGGCGACGGCGTCGATGACGTGATCATCGGTGCACCACTGGCGTACGGCGGAAACGGAACGTGGAGTGGCCAGAGCTATTTGGTGTTTGGCCGTCCATCCTTCGCCGCCTTGCGCGCCGTTGGCGATACCAACCGAGACGGCGCGCCCGAAATCGCCGTCGTGGCTCGCTCCGATGGCAAGACGATTGCGAAGGTCAAGGACGCGGCCAGCGGTACCCTAATCAGCCGCTTCGCCTTCAGCCCCGATCTGGTTCCGGTGGACGTCGAGGTGATGGACGGGTCCAGGTTGGTGCTGCTGGGACAGGGCTCGGCCACGGGACCCGGCGCCGAGACCCGCGACTTGCTGAGCGGCGACCGGGTGTCGCGCGTCGCGTTCGATCCGGCACTGGCGCCGGTGGATCTGACCGTGCTCCCGGACCAGAACGACAGCGGCATCCCGGAGCTCGGGGTGCTCGGTCGGGGCTCTACGCGGGTCGAGATCCTGGATGCGCTCACCGGGGACCCGGTCAGCAACCTCTGGTTCGCCCCGCGCTTTGCTCCGCATCAGGTGATTACGCTGCCGGACCTCAACCGCAACGGCAGCGCCGAGGTCGGGGTGGTGCTCGCCAAGGCCGACGAGACCGATCGGTTGGTGATCAAGGACACCCGGACCAGCGCGAACGTTAGTACGTTGGGGACCTGGTGGCAGCCTCAGCTCGATCTGCTGCAGGCCCTGCCGGTCACGAATGCGTCGGGCAACCCGACCGCGAACGTGGCGATGCTGCTGCGCGACCCGGCGACCGGCAAGGTTCTGGTGCGCGTCGCCAATGCTCGCAGCAACGTCACCGCGGCTACGGTGCGCGGCTACAACCCGAGCTTCGCCCCGGCGAAGCTCGCGAAGTTGTCCGACCTCAACGACAACGGCCTCGACGACTACGCCCTGCTCGCGCGCAAGCCGGGCACCGGCGAGCTGACGGCGGAGGTCCGCGACGGCGCCGGGGGCGTCAGCCGGATGTGGTTCAGCAGCGAGTGCACCCCGCTAGACTTCGCCACCATCCCCGACATCAATGCCAACGGCGCCGAGGAGCTGGTGATGCTCGGGCGATGCGACGGGACGCTGAAGGCCATCGTCAAGGACGCCAAGACCGGAGTGACGCTGAGGCAGACGCCGTTCTAGACACGGCCCACCTTGGTTCGCCGCGTTCCCGCGCCCCGGCGCGGGAACGCGGTCTCGCCGCGGACGGGACATCGGAGCGTTCGGGACGCCTCCCGCGCCCGAGCGTAGGTTCGACGGGCAAGGCCTAGGCCCGAGCGTATAGCGTCAAATCGACTCCGGTGCCGTCTCGCCCAACACGCCGGCGCATGCTCCGGGGCGGTAGGCATGCTCGCTGATGTGACGACGCCAGGCGCGCGCCCCGGGTTGGCCATGGAACAACCCGAGGATGTGGCGGCTGATGGCGGGGAGGGCGGTGCCCGCGGCGGTTTCCCGTTCCGCATACTGCACCAGTTGCTCCAGCACCGCGTGTCGGGTCGGGGCGGGGCTGCTTTCGTCGAAGATCTCTCGGTCGGCGTCGGCGAGGATCCACGGGTTCTGGTAGGCCTCCCGCCCGATCATGACCCCATCGAGCCGGTGCAGGAAATCCGCTGCCTGGGGCAGGCTGGAAATGGCCCCGTTGATAGTGATCGAGAGTTCTGGGAAATCGGTCTTGAGCCGTTCGACGATGTCGTGTCGCAGCGGCGGCACGTCGCGATTCTGTTTCGGGCTGAGGCCTTGGAGCCAGGCCTTGCGGGCGTGCACGATCAAGGCGTCGCAACCCGCCTCGGCCACCGTGCCGACGAAGTCGACCAACGACTCGTAGCTGTCCCGATTGTCGATCCCGATGCGAGTCTTGACGGTGACCGGCACGCCAACCGAGTCCTTCATCGCCGCGACGCAATCGGCGACGATTTGCGGGCTGTCCATCAGACAAGCGCCGAAGCGACCGTTCTGAACTCGATCCGAGGGGCATCCGACGTTGATATTCAGCTCGTCGAATCCCGCGTCCGCGCCGAACCGCGCACAGCTGGCCATGTCCGCAGGGTCGGACCCTCCAAGCTGCAACGCCAGCGGGTGTTCCGCGGGATCGAAGCGCAGGAAGCGCTCTCGGTCGCCGTGAATCAGCGCTCCGGTGGTGACCATCTCGGTATAGAGCAGGGTACGCCGCGTGATCAGTCGGGCGAAGTAGCGGAAGTGCCGATCGGTCCAGTCCAGCATCGGCGCAACCGACAATCGCCGGTCGATTCGATCCGGCGGCGGTTGGCGCGCGGACCGTGTGGTTGCCGCGAGCGACGAACAGTTACCGATATCCGCATTGTTGGACATTTGCCGTCTATGATCCTGAGCGTCTTCGAGTCCTGGGGGCATGAGAACGCGTTGCGAACCGGCCGGCAAGTCGAGGTTGATCTGCCGCGGACCTCATGCTCCGCAACCGTTCTCTAGCTTGACTCGATTCACCGCGGCTATCGACGAGCCAAGCGAGACACCGGTTCGGGTGCTCTTGGGGAAAACTTCAGCTCGTTTGATGTCGAAGGATGATCCGTGTCGTCCAACGATGAAAGACCGCGGAACATTAGCTGTCCGCCGCACTCGCCGACTCGACTTTTCACGCGGCGACCTGTCCGATATAGATTCTGAAACCATGGGGTACGAGTGGCCACAATGATCCCGCGTATTGTTCTTGCGCTGCCTCTACGCTGTCTTCGGCCTGTTGGGCCGCCGCCGTGCTCGATGACTTTGCCAACATCACCGACACCGGCCGGGACTACCCGCTGGTGACCACCGGCAGCGCCGTCGAAAAGGTCGGTGCAGCGGACAGCAAATACGACGCCCTGCTCGGCAAGGCGCGCGCACTGGGGCAAATGGCCGTCGCCCAAGCGGTGGATCCGAGCACGCTGGCGTTGCGTTGGATGAGCCCGTTTGCCTTCCAGGCCTTCGGCTATCGCGACGGCTGCACCTCCGAGACCGGCATCCCATTCGGCGCGACCGGCCCCGCGACTACCGGCGATGCAAACGATGGCTGCGCGGTGTTCGCCGGGCATTGGCTTTATCTTGCCGGCACTACTATCGAGACCGGAATCGACCCCGCCGCAACGGTTATCCAGGTGGCCGATGTAAGGGACCTTGCGCCCGGCGACTACGCCGTGCTCTACGACGCGCCGGCGGGCGGCTTCGGCAACGCCGAGCACGTGCGCATTGTAGATGTGGACGCACCGAGCCGAACCCTGACCATCGAGCGCGGCTACAAGAGCACGGCCAGCGCACACGCGACCGGCTCGATTCTCGCCGAGCATGCGTTGGGAATGGGCAGCAACCCGCTGCTATGGGCGTGGAACCAGGCGACTACCTCTCCGCCGGACGGATCCGGACGCCGGCTGGGCGAGGTCATGGCCGAGTGGACGGCGGCCAACTACGACCGTGACGAGCACGGTCGGGCGGTCGGCACGCGCGTGGACGGCATCATCTTCGACGCCGATTTTCACTATCTGAACGAGAATCATGCAAGCACCGTCGACGCCAACAATGATCTCGTCGCAGACAACGGCATCGGGCCCGACGGCGCCAACTGGTGGGGCACGGGCATGCACGACTTCTACGTCCGGCTGCGCGCCTTGCTCGGGCCGGAGAAGCTCATCGTAGGCGGGGTCAAGGAGAGCCGCGGCTTCGGCGTGCTCGACGGCGTGCAGATGGAGGGGGCACCGGGCGCTCCGCCGTTCGATTCACCGACGCCGAGCTATAGACCTTTCGATACGGACCTGAGCATCCTACTCACCCAGCGCGGCGCGGGCGGACGTTATACCGAGATCAACCAGAAGCATCCGACCCTGGTGAGCCCCAAGGGCAAGCCGATCGGCTCCGCTGCCGGCGATGCGGCGTTCAGGCTGCCGTTCGGATTCGCACTGCTCGCCGGCGCCTACTATGGGGATCACCACCGCAACGATCCCGATCCCTGGTACGACGAGTACGCGGTCGATCCGGCGAGCGGGGAGGCGCAGACCACCGCGGCGGGCATCGCCGCCCACCGGCATTGGCT
>JBGSTR010000405.1:0-2002 GCA_041736365.1 Chromatiaceae bacterium
CTCGCCCGCGGCCGCCGGTCCCCAGGTGCCGGCGGCGTAGTTGGGAAACTCTCGCGGCGGCAGGGCGTTCCACACGTCGAGCACCGACTGCACGATCTCCCAGCCCTTTTCCACCGTCTCGGCGTGCTTGAACAAGGTGGCGTCCCCGTTCATGCAGTCGTAGATCAAGGTCTCGTAGCCGGTGGCGGGTTTGTTGCCGAAGTAATCCTCGTAACAGAAATCCATATTGACCGTGCCGATACGCATGGTCGGCCCGGGGACCTTCGCGCCGAAGCTGATCTGGATGCCCTCGTTGGGCTGGATGCGAAGCACCAGGGTGTCCGGCTCGAGCTCGTCCACGTCCGTGTCCTCGAACATAATGGTCGGGGCGCGCTTGAAATGGATCGCGACCTCCGTGTACTGGGCCGTTAGTCGCTTGCCCGTGCGCAGGTAGAAGGGGACCCCGGCCCAGCGCCAATTGTCCATGGTCAGCTTCAGGGCGGCGAAGGTCTCGGTGCGGGAGTCGGGGTCGACGCCCGGAGAGGAGCGATAGCCCGGGATCTGCTCGCCGTCGGGCATGGTTCCGGGGCCGTATTGACCGCGCACGGCGCAGGTCAGAACCTGCTCCGGGGTCAGCGGATGGATCGCGTCCAGGACCTTGTTGACTTCGTCGCGCAGGGCCTTGGCCTCGAAGGAGTTCGGCGGCTCCATGGCGAGAAACCCGAGCAGCACCAGCACATGATTCGGGATCATGTCGCGCAGCGCCCCGGCCTCCTCGTAGTAGGCGCCGCGATGCTCGACCCCGACCGACTCCGCGACCGTGATCTGTACGTGGTCGATGTGCTGGCGATTCCACAGCGGCTCGATGAAGCCGTTGGCGAAGCGGAACACCATGATGTTCTGCACCGTCTCCTTGCCCAGGTAGTGGTCGATGCGATAGATCTGATCCTCTTCCATGTGCCGGTGCAGCTCCCGGTTCAGGGCGATCGCCGATTCGAGGTCGCGTCCGAAGGGCTTTTCGATGACCACGCGGCGCCAGTCGTTCTCGGTCTCGTGCAGCAGGCCCACATCGCCCAGTCGGTCGGTAACCGCGCCGAATAGGCTTGGCGGTATCGCGAGATAAAAGAGGTAGTTGCCCTCGGTGCCGCGCTCCGCGTCGAGTCGGCTCAGGCGCTCGCACAGGCGTTCGTAGTGGGCACCGTCGAGTAGATCGACCTGCATGTAATGGATGCGCTCCAAGAGTCGCTCCCAGACGCCGCGGTCGAAGGCGTCCCCGACGTGCTCGCGGATCTTCTCGCCGATGCGAGCGCGAAAGCCCTCGTCGTCGAGCTCCAGTCGATCCAGCCCGAGCACCGCGAAGCTGTCCGGAAGCAGGCGCGCCGCGGCGAGGTGGAACAGTGCCGGGATGAGCTTGCGCGCCGTGAGGTCGCCGCCCGCGCCGAAAAGCACCATTACGTTCGGCGGCGCGGCGGGTGCCTCGGTAAAGTCCGTTTGCATCAGGGACATCGTCGGCCTCCCATCGGTGGTTTTCGTTGTTTACGAAGCGCTGTGGCGTCGCTTAATCGGCCGGCTTCTCGTGATGACCGCCGAACTGGTAACGCAATGCCGACAGAATTCGGTTCGCGTAGTCGGCCTCGCCGCGGGAGGTGAAGCGCTCGAACAACGCCGCCGTCAGCAGCGGTGCCGGCGTGCCAGTATCGATGGCGGCCTGGCAGGTCCAGCGACCCTCGCCCGAGTCCGAAACTCGCCCGCCGAAATTCGTAAGGTCCGGGTCGCCATGCAGCGCCACGGCGGTGAGGTCGAGCAGCCACGAAGAGACCACGCTGCCCCGGCGCCAGACCTCGGCAATATCGGCCAGGTTGAAGTCGTATTGATAGTGCTCCGGGTGCTCCAGCGGCGCGGTCTCTGCGTCCGCCGCGCGGTCGTCGCGGCCGGCCCCGGCGTGTCGCAGCAGGTTGAGCCCCTCGGCGTAGCTGGCCATCAGGGCGTACTCGATGCCGTTGTGCACCATCTTGACGAAGTG
>JBGSTR010000436.1:0-2507 GCA_041736365.1 Chromatiaceae bacterium
ACGGCCTGGTGGCGGACTTCGCCGCGATCCCCGGCAAACTGCAGGCAGCGCGTCAACGGCGCCGTATCGGGCAGCGCCCACGCGAACCAGACCGTCCCCACCGGTTTATCGCGTGTGCCGCCGCCGGGCCCGGCAATGCCGCTGATGGCGATCGCGACCTGCCCTCGACTGTAGCTAATCGCGCCGGCGGCCATCTCGCCGACCACCGCCTCGCTCACGGCTCCCTCGGCAGCAAGTGTCGTTGCGAGCACGCCCAGCATCTCCTGCTTCGACTGGTCGCTGTAGGTGACGAAACCGCGATCGAACCAATCGCTGCTCCCGGGGATGTCGGTGATCACCTTCGCCAACCACCCACCGGTGCAGGATTCGGCAACGCTCAGGCGCAGCCCGCGACGACGCAGCACATCGCCGAGGCTCGCCGCAATCGGGTCAAGACGATCGGTCATGCGGTGAATGTGCCGCTTCGATCGAGAAAAATCCAGCGCTCAGCCGGAGAGCGGCTCGCGTCTGTCCGCGCGCGATAGGAGGCTGGACGTCAATTGCCCTTCTGCGATGGAAAACCGCTCGCCTAGTCCGCACCTTGAACGCTTGAAATTGATCAAGACGGAGCTTAGCCACCCCATGCAAGACAACGAGATCCGCTGCGAGCACAAACCCTCCCCGGCGAAGCTGGACGTCCTGGGGGTCGAAGGCTGGACATTCTGGCGCAAGGAGCCGTCCAGCTTCCCGTGGCGCTATGAGAAGACCGAGACCTGCTACGTCCAGCGCGGGAAATTCATCGTTACGCCCCAAGACGGCGAGCCGCAGGAGTTCAAACGCGGCGATCTCATCGTCTTCCCCGCCGGCATGTCCTGCACCTGGCAGGTGCTGGAGCCGGTCGAGAAATACTATCGACTCGACTGATTCAAGCCCGACATGGTCGCCGCAGCCTAGGCCGGCGGCTCGTTCATGCTGCCGAGCCGGTAGCCCTCCAAATCCAGCGCAACATGGCGAAACCCGAGCCCCTTGAGCGCCGTCGTCACCGCCTCGGCGTGCTCCAGCAGGCGCGCGCGCTGATCCCGAGCCACCTCGATTCGGGCCGCGGTACCGTGCACGCGCACGCGAACCCAATCGAAACCCAAGTCAAGAAGCGCCCGCTCCGCCTCTTCGACCCGTTGCAGGGTCTGCATGCTGAACCGCCGTCCGAACGGCAGGCGCGTGAGCAGGCAGGCGTTGGTCGGTTTGCGCCAAGTCGGGAGTCCAAGCTCGCGCGACATGAGACGAATCGCATCCTTGCCGATTCCGCACTCCAACAACGGGGTCTCGATCCCCAGCTCGCGCAGGGCGCGAATCCCGGGCCGGTAGTCCTTCTGGTCATCCACGTTGGTGCCGTCGAGCACGATCGGATACCCAAGCGCCGCGGCCTTTTCGGTTAGGCGCTCGTACAACGCCCGCTTGCACCAGTAGCACCGATCGGGTGGATTCTCCGCAATGGAATCCGGCATCGGAAGCTCGATCAGCTCGTGACGAATCCCCAGATTGGCCGTGGTCGCCAGGGCATCGGCAATCTCGTTTCGCACCATGTAGGGCGTGACGACGGTCAAGGCGATTACGCGTCCTTCCAGGGCTTCGCGCGCCGCGGCCAATAGGAAAGTGCTGTCGGCGCCCCCTGAAAAGGCCACCGCCACCAGCTTCCGTGGCCTAAGCCACGCCAATATTCGCTCGAAATGCGATTCCTGCATCGATTGACTCCTCCGCGCCGACCAGGCGGGCACGACGCCGGCGATTCAGCCGCCGAACCGACCGAAACGTCCGTGCCGGTACGCGACTCGGCAGCATCAGTGCAAGAACCTTAGGCTGCAAGGCTCGGATTGCAAATTGGCATAAACCCGCCGCGAAGGTGAAAATGGCGCCCGGCGCGCCTGTAACCAAACCACGGTTCATCAGGATTCGCGGCGCTCAAGTTCCGACATAACCGCTGAATAGAGAGAAACCCCAGGAGATCCCGATGAGAAAAACCCAAATACTCTTTCTCGCCGCGCTGCTGCCGATGCTGTGGTTGGCGTCCACCGCACGCGCCGAGGGAATGTCGATTGCGGACACGGTGCTGAAGATGCCGTTGGCCGAGGGTGTGTCGATGGACGACGCGGTCGAATCCATGAAGCTCCGCGCCAACAGCTTGAACTTCAAGCTGGTCGCACACCTCCCGCTGTACAAGGAGCTGGAATCGATGGGTGTCGAGACCAAGCGCGTGGAGATCTTCCAGTTCTGCGACGCGCGCATCGCGCGCGACATGATCGCGGAGAACCTGGATTTCTCAGCCTACCTGCCGTGCCGCATCACGCTGATCGAGGATCAGGAGGGCAAGCCCTGGCTGGTCACCTTGGACCTCGACAAGGTGATCCAGATGGCCGGGCTGCCGCCCGAGCTGATGGAGAACGCGATCAAGGTGCGCGACACCATGAACGAAATCATGACCGCCGGGGCCAACGGCGACCTCTAAGCCCGGGCGCGGCGGGGGCGGCGCG
>JBGSTR010000443.1:0-2688 GCA_041736365.1 Chromatiaceae bacterium
GTGGCGGTGGAGGCCCTCACGGACCCGCGCCACGCCGGCCAGCTCTACGAGCTGACGGGTCCGCGGCTGCTGACCTTCGAGCAGGCGGTGCGGGAGATCGGCGCGGCGACCGGGCGCGAGATCCGCTTCCTGCAAGTCACGCCCGAGGAATACGCCGATGGGTTGAAGGACGCCGGGATTCCGGAGGACTTCGTCTGGTTGGTCGACTACCTGTTTACCACGGTACTGGATGGTCGCAACGCCCATCTCACCGACGGCGTCCAGCGCGCGCTCGCTAGGCCGCCGCGCGACTTCGCCGACTACGCCCGTGCGGCCGCCTCGGCGGGGGCCTGGAGCCACTGAGTCGGCGGGGGACAAGGAGTCGCGGAAAAGTTTTGTCGTTGCTGTCGATTGATCGGGGCCGCGTTCGACTATCGAACGAGGGGCGGGATCAAGCGGATCAAGCGCCCGCGCCCGCCGCCTTTTAAGCGCAACCGACCGGAGATGACCATGCGAGTAATGGTGATCGTTAAGGCGAGCAAGTGCAGCGAGGCCGGCGTGATGCCGAGCGAGCGGCTGCTCACCGAGATGGGCAAATTCAACGAAGAGCTGGCCGAGGCAGGCGTGCTGCTGGCCGGAGAGGGACTGCACCCGAGCTCGAGAGGCGCCAGGGTTCGGTTCTCGGGCTCGGATCGCACCCTCATTGGGGGCCCCTTCGCCGAGACCAATGAGCTGATCGCCGGCTTCTGGCTGTGGCAGGTGAAGTCGATCGAAGAGGCGATCGAATGGGTGAAACGCTGCCCCAATCCGCATGCGGACGACAGCGAGATCGAGATCCGTCCGCTGTTCGAAATGGAAGACTTCGGCGCCGAGCTGACCCCTGAGTTAAGAGATCAGGAGGCGCGCATCAGCGCCCAGATCGAGCAAATCGCCGACGCGGCAGGCCCGTCCTAGCCGCCGCCGACTCGACCCCAACCACCCAAAGGAGAGGTTCCATGCAAGTCCAACCTTATCTGTTCTTCGACGGCCGCTGCGAGGAGGCCGTTGCCTTCTACCAAGAGGCGCTGGGTGCCGAGCAGACGATGCTGATGCGCTTCAGCGAAAACCCCGATCCGCCGCAGGCCGATTGCGCGATGCCGCCGGGCTCCGAGGACAAGGTCATGCACTGCGAGTTTCGTATCGGCGAGACGACCCTGATGGCGTCCGACGGAAACTGTACGGGGCAGCCGAGCTTCCAGGGTTTTTCGCTGACGCTGCCGGTGCCGAGCGAGGCGGAGGCCGACCGGCTGTTCGCGGCGCTGGCCGACGGCGGGCAGGTGCAGATGCCGCTCGGCAAGACCTTCTTCTCTCCGCGCTTCGGCGTGGTCGCCGACCGCTTCGGTGTCTCCTGGATGGTTATCGTAGCGAGCTGAGCCCGGGCCGGCATAAAGGAGCAACGAAATGGCAAACAAAAACACGATCTGCCTGTGGTACGACGGCACCGCGCTCGACGCCGCGCGCTTCTATGCCGAAACCTTCCCCGACAGCGCCGTGGGCGCGGTGATGCGCGCACCGGGCGATTTTCCAGATGGCAAAGAGGGAGACGTCCTGACGGTTGAATTCACCGTGGCGGGCATCCCCTGCGTCGGGCTCAACGGCGGGCCGGCGTTCAAGCACAGCGAGGCGTTCTCGTTCCAGATCGCGACCGAAGATCAGGCCGAAACCGACCGCTTGTGGAACGCGATCGTCGGCAATGGCGGGGAGGAACGCGCTTGCGGCTGGTGCAGGGACCAGTGGGGTCTCTTCTGGCAGATCACGCCGCGCGCCCTCCTTGCCGCGGTCACCGACCCCGATCGCGCGGCGGCCAAGCGCGCGTTCGACGCGATGATGACGATGAACAAGATCGACATTGCCGCGATCGAGGCGGCGCGGCGGGGCTGAGGTGGCTCGCTCCGGGCCATGGCGACCGGCGTACGGGTGCACGAGGGCAGCCGTTTCGTGACTTGACGGCTCCCACGAGACGGCGTTCCTGTCGCGGTAGCGGATGGCGTTCTCATGCACCGAAGCGCTCCGCCAGAACGCCGTGGCGTAGGCTTCGATCGCTCACTAGGAGGCGCTGCTGGCCCAGCTTTTCCATCACCGTGCGGACGATGCAGGCACCGGCGAGGATGACCTCCGCTCGATTGGGCTGCAGACCGACGATGGCGCGGCGGGCATCGGTATCCCGCGACCGGTAGAGCTCAATCTGGCGATCGATCTCGCCACGGTCGAGGACGCTGCCCTGAACGACCGCAGGGTTGTAGTTGGCGAGACCGTGCATGACCGCGGCCATGTTGGTCACGGCGCCGCCCATCGCCACCAGTTGGTCGGGCACCGGGCGCCCCTCGATGCGCGATAGGTCGGCCGAAATCGCCGCCATGGCCTCGCGCACCGTGTCGAGCGACACCGCCTCTCCCAGCTTGTAGCGCTCCGTATAGCGCACGGCGCCGACTTCCACACTAAAGCGCTCGTCGACGCTTGAGTCGTGCCCGAAGGTGAATTGCGAGCTGCCGCCGCCGGTGTCGAAAACGACTAGAGATCCGCGCTTCAACCCCAGTCCCGATGTAGCGGCGAGGTAGGCGAGCCTGCCCTCTTCCTCGCCGGAGATCACCTCGATGTGCACGCCGGTGCGTGCCTTGAGGGCGGCGACCACCTCTTTGCTGTTGGCGGCGGCCCGCAGTCCCGCCGTGC
>JBGSTR010000446.1:0-1734 GCA_041736365.1 Chromatiaceae bacterium
GGCGTCGCCAAGTCCGGCTCCCCGATCTCGAGGTGCACGATGTGCCGCCCGGTCGCCTCCAAGGCGCGCGCCCGAGCCAGCAATCGCATCACGTGGAACGGGGCGGTGGCGCGGGAGCGCTCGCTGAGTCGCGTCGCGCCGCTACTTGGCGTTGCAGCCATCAGGAACGCCGGAAAACGCCGCGATGCATTCGATCCAGCGCCGCCAGATCGACACACTCGTTGTCCCCGAGATCGCCCGCCAGGACCCGTGCCGGCGCGCCGGGCTCACCCAGTCCGTCGACCACCAACGGAACACCGTCGAAGCATTGCCCGGCGGTGTAGGGGCTCAGCGTCACCACGAGCGCGGCAAGTCCGGCGTCCAACGCCGAGCGTACCCCGTTGTCGGAATCCTCGAGCGCCACGCAGTCCGCCGCGTCCAGTGCGAGCTGAGACAACGCCAGCTCGTAGATGTCGGGTGCGGGTTTCTTTTTCGCCACGACGTCCCCGGCGGCAATCACCTCGAACCAGTCGGACAAGCCGGGAACGCCGCAGTTGTCGAGCAATGCCGTGACGTTCTCCGGGGTCGTGGTGGTCGCGATGGCGAGGCGGATGCCGGCGGCGCGGGCCTCGCGCAGCAGGCGCAGCACCCCGGGTCGCAACGGGATTGCGCCGGACGCCAAAAGGGACACGAAGTGCTTGGTCTTGGCCCGGTGCAGGTCGACGATGAAGGCGTCGAGATCCTGCTCGCGGGGGAGCGCGGGATGCGCGGAGTCGATGAAGTGGCGGATGCGCTCCTTGCCGCCGGTCACCGCCAGCAGCTCGGCGTATAAATCGACCCCCCAATCCCAGTCGAGGCCGGCATCGGCAAAGGCACGATTGAATGCGAGTCGGTGCCCGTCGCGCTCGGTATCGGCGAGCGTTCCGTCCACGTCGAAGATCAAAGCCTGGAATCCGTACATCTGGCAACCGTTAACGAATAGTGAGGTGGTTTCGGCAAGTCCGGAAGAGTACCCGAGCGTGTGCCGACGCGCATTCTCGCGTCCGCGACCGCGCGACAATGCTTGTCAACGACTAGACTTCTGTTGCCCGGCAGCCGGCAATCTGGTAGTAAAGGGCGTTTTTCGCGGCTCGGTCGTCCGAAACACGGCACGGTCGAGCGTCGGATCCCTTCGGATAGAGTCTTCGGGAGCACATTCATGGCCGAGCTAAAAAGCCAAGAAGCCAAGGCATTCGGGTTCCAGCCCTACAGCGCCGGCGGCGGCGAGGAGTATATGAGTCCGGGGCAGGAAGAGCACTTTCGGGGGATCCTGCGTGCTTGGAAGCAATCGCTCATGGAGGAGGTGGATCGCACCGTCCACCACATGCAGGACGAGGCGACCAACTTCCCGGACCCGAACGACCGCGCCACGCAGGAATCCGAGTTCAGCTTGGAGCTGCGCACGCGAGATCGCGAGCGCAAGCTGATCAAGAAGATCGATGAGGCACTCGACCGCATCGAAGAGCATGAGTACGGCTATTGCGAGGCGTGCGGAGTCGAGATCGGTATTCGCCGACTCGAGGCACGCCCGACCGCGACGCTGTGCATCGACTGCAAGACACTCGACGAGATCCGCGAGAAGCAGCGCGGCTAAGGCCTCTCCGCGCGCGGGTGGCCCATCCGTGCGCGGCCCGCCGGTGACCGACGGTTATCGGGGGCGATTCGCGCCCTCCTCTACGGGAACACTCCACTTCGGCTCTCTGATCGCCGCCCTTG
>JBGSTR010000487.1:0-4385 GCA_041736365.1 Chromatiaceae bacterium
CCGCGCGCAACGCCGGCAGCGCGGCGTCCACCGGCAGCGATGCGTCGTTCAGGCGGGGGTTGATTGCGGACCTCGAAGCCTTGGCCGGTTGGGATCTCGCAGCGCGGCCAAGTTGGTTTCGGGGGCGCTCGGCTTACTCGGCGCCTTCATTGCGCAATGCCGGTGCCGAGCGGTCCGATGGGCGGCGGTGGGCGGCTAGGCCTCGCCCTCGGCGGGTGCGTCGGTTGATTCTTCGGCCGCTGGTGCTTCGGCGACGGGGGCCTTCGTCATCGGGGGCTTGATCAGCGACTCTGCGAGCAGGATGCTGGATTTCTCCTCGCCGTTGACCCATTTTTTGTTCTTGCCCTGCACCGCATAGCGGCCGGACTTCTTCTCGAAAATGGTGTAATCAGCGGTTTGCTTTACTTCTTTCATTCGATTTCTCTCAAGGGTTGGAAGGATGGATTGATGTCTCGGGGGACATGCCTGCCGCGGCGAGCACGGTGGCCATGTCCGACTCGCCAACGGGCTGGGTCAGCACCGCGTGAATCGGGAAACGCTCGGCGAGCCGATCGACGTGCCGGCGCTGATCTTTGGCGACCAGGACGACGACTCGGGCCTCGGGCGCGTACTTTGCCAGGCTGGCGAGAAAGACGTCCAGGTTGCTCAGATTGGCGCCGGCGTAGTTGTTGCCGAAGCCGTAGAAAAACTCGGCCACGACAAAATCCGGGCGCTGCCGCTTGAGCGCCTGCACCGCCTTGCGCTGGGACGCCAACCGCAGCTCCTCGATGCCCAAGCGTCGGTACAGGGAGCAAAAGTTGGGGTGACCCGGCGACTCGACGATGGAGAACAGCCGTTGCGAGCTCAAAGGCCGCCGCGGATCAATCGTCTTTCTCTTTGGTGTCCGGCGGCAGCTCGGTGATGACCTTGTTCTTTTTGTCCTTCGCCTGTGGCTCGCGCTCGATCTGCACCCGGAAATCCGCGATCAATGCCGCCATCGCGCCGAGCGCGGCGAGCACCGGAGTCATCAGGGTGAGCAGTCCGGCAATCCCGATTCCGGCGTTGAGCGGGATCTCCACCAGCGCCTCACCGGAGGATCGGCGCACGACCACGCGGCGCACATTACCCTCGTGGATCAGCCCCTTCACGGTCTCTACCAGCTCGGCCCCGACCACGTTGACCTCTTCGGCCAGCGGACGCTTGTCTTTTTTGCTCATCGACCTCCCTCCGATTCGAATGCGAACCGGAACTTTACCCGGTTTGGTGCGGTATCGTCATCCGTTCTCACGCGCCCGGCGAGTGCTGAGAAAGGGAAACGCTGATTTAGAGCTTCTCCCGTTCGGGCCAGGGATGGCCCGGCATTTTAAGCCCCTTAAGGGACAAGAAAATGGAGCGGTCCGGAAGTCCGGGAGTCGCGCCTCTTGGACCGCAAGCGGATCAAATGCCGGGAAGGCATGTGATCGGCGTCAATCTAGACGCGGGAGCTCGGCCAAAAACCGGGCAAGTGCCTGCTCATACGCGGGCTGAGACACGAGAAAGCCGTCGTTGTGTCCACCCTGAAGCTCGACGAATCGCTTCGGCTCGGGTGCCGCATCGAACAACCGGCGCCCGAGCGCGTAGGGGACGACGTCGTCGTCCGAGCTGTGCAGCACCAGCAGCGGGGCGGACACCGCGCCGATCTTCGCCAGCGAATCGAAAGGCATCCGCAACCACACCACGCGCGACAGCAGCGGCATCAGGTGAGCGCCGACGTCGCGTGCCGAGCTGAAGGTGGATTCCAGGATCAGGCCGCCCGCGGGGACTTGGGCCGCCAGATCGACCGCCACCGCACCGCCGAGCGAGCGGCCGAAGATCAGGATGTCCGCGGGGGCGATTTGTCGCTCCGAGACGAGGTAATCCCACGCGGCCCTGGCATCCCGAAAAAGTCCGCGCTCGCTCGGCTCGCCGCTGCTGAGTCCATAGCCGCGGTAGTCGATGATCAGGACGTTGAGACCCAGCCGGTGGAAGATCTTGATCGACTCCCCCCGGTGGCTGATGTTGCCGGCGTTGCCGTGCAGGAAGAGTAGGGTGCGCTGCGCCCCGGGAGAGGGGATGAACCAGCCGTGCAGGGTGCTGTCGGGGTCACTGACTAGCGTCACGTCTTGGAATTGGAGCCCCCAATCCGCCGGGCTTGCCTCCAACGTGGGGCTGGGGAAGAAGACCATCCGCGGCTGCATCACCCAGAAGAACGCGTTCAAGAGCAGCAGCGTGCTCGCCAAGCCGACGACCAGTGTGACGATTGGCGACATCGTGGAGCGCAATCCAGGCATGCGCCGGGCTCAGGGTTGCGCGGTTTCGTCGGCGTCGAGGTAGCGCCAACGGCCGTCCAATCGCACGAAGAGGCCACGCTCGTGCAGACGCCGTGCCCGCCAGCCGCCGGCCTTGTAGCGGACCACAAATTCCACCATTCCGGTGTCGTCTTCGGGACCGCCCGCTTCGGTGGCCAGGATTTTGAGACCCAACCAGGTAACCGGGGGACCGGGGGTAAGATCGTCGGGCAGGGTCTTGGGGTCCCAGGTTGCCCGCAGATAGTCCAGGTTGCCCCGACAATAGGCGCTGTAGCGGGAGCGCATACACTGCTCGGCGGTCTCCGGGAGCCGATCACCGTCGATGAACGGGCCACAGCAATCGGTGAAGCGCCGGCCGGAACCGCAGGGGCATTGGTCTTTGATCATGCTGCGCACGGGTCCTCGATTAGGCTCTTTGATTTCAATGGTTTGCGGCCCGACGGCGATGTTACGCCATCCACAACGGGCCTTCCTCCATCGCCGCCACCTGCTCGCGCAGGTGCAGAATATGGTCCTGCCAATAGTGTTGGGTGCCGAACCAGGTGAACGCCGCCGGAAAGGCCGGGTCCTCCCAGCGGCGCGCGAGCCAGGCCGCGTAGTGAATCAGTCGCAGGGTGCGCAGGGCCTCGATCAGGTGCAGCTCGCGGTGGTCGAACTCCCGGAAGTCCTCATAGCCCGCCAGGACGTCGGCGAGCTGCCGCGTCATCTCGGCGCGCTCGCCGGAGAGCAGCATCCATAGGTCCTGGACCGCCGGACCCATGCGTGCGTCATCGAAATCCACGAAGTGGGGTCCCGCGTCGGTCCACAACAGGTTGCCGCGATGGCAGTCGCCGTGGAGACGGATCTGCTCCGGCTTTCCGGCGCGCTCGAAGCAGGCGCGCACGCCGGTCAACGCCTGCTCCACTACGCTTTCGTAGGCGGGGCGCAGGTCGGTGGGGATCCAGTCGCCGGCAATCAGGAAATCGCGCGGGGTGGTGCCGAAGCTGGCGATGTCGAGCGTCGGTCGGAATCGAAAGGGCTCGACCGCGCCGATCGCGTGGATACGGCCGATGAAGCGGCCGATCCATTCCAGCACCTCCGGCAGGTCAAGCTCCGGGGTGCGGCCGCCGCGCCGGGGGCTCAAGGAGAAGCGATAGCCGCCGTGCTCGTGCAGGGTACGGCCGCCGATCACCAGTGGTGCCACGGCGGGGATCTCGTGCTCGGCGAGGATCAGCGTGAAGGCGTGCTCCTCCAGGATCGCGTCGGTGCTCCAGCGGCCCGGCCGGTAGAACTTGGCGATCACCGGCGCTGCCTCGTCGATGCCGACTTGGTAGACGCGGTTCTCGTAGCTGTTGAGCGCGAGTTGTCGACCGTCGCTCGCCAGGCCGGTGCTGTCGATGGCATCGAGCACCAGGTCCGGGCTGAGGTCGGCGAAGGGTCTCGGGTTTTCGTTCATGCGCGAATACTAACCGGGATGCGGCCGCTAAGGAGGTTACACACAGGTAGGTTAAACGCCGTGGACGCTCCGGGGTTGCCTGCCGGCGCCCGGGCGGGCATCATCACGCATCTGCTTTATCCGCTGGCGTCGCTGCGAGCCATCGCCAATGCGGCCGATCTTCGCTCCGAAACTCATCCTTCGCGTCCTGGTTGCCTGGGGTGTCTTCGTTGGGGGCGCCTGCGCCGATCCACTGCGTTTCTTCGCGCTCGGCGACGTGCCGTACCGAGCGTCGGAAGTGGCCCCGCTGACGGAGCTGTTGAGGGGCGCGGTCGGGTACCGCAATTTGCCTTTCATCGTGCACGTCGGCGATATCAAGAAGGGGCGGGAACCCTGCACGGATGAGGGCTTGGATGCAATCGCGGCCCTATTTCGAGCCCAGCCGGTGCCGGTGGTCTACGCCCCGGGCGACAACGAGTGGACCGACTGCCATCGCGCATGGTCCGGCGAGCGCGATCCAATGGAGCGCCTGGCACGGCTCCGCGAGGTCTTTTTCGCCGACGAGAGCGTATTGCGGCTCGGCGCGTTGGCGCCGGTGCGAACCGCGCCCGGCTATCCGGAGATCTACTATTTCCGCCACGGCGACGTCTTGTTTGCCGCGCTGC